>DASZJQ010000095.1:0-5082 GCA_035947875.1 Acidimicrobiales bacterium | reverse complement strand
TGGCACGAGTCCCGGGCCCACGGGCTGGCCCCTGCCGAGAGCAGGTCAGGCGACAGGCCCAGGCTGACTGCGTGCGCCCGCCTCGACGTCACCGCCTGGACCACCACCGGTCCGATGGACCGGGCGAGCTGTTCGAGGTGGGTGCACCCCCGGGGTCCCCCGAACCGGGCCTGGACGGCGCGGGTGTAGCCGCGGGCCACACTCAACCCGGCCAGGTCCTTGAAGGCCTGCACGATGCCCGGGCACTCGGCGTGGGGAAAGGAGTGCATGTTCGCCGAGGCCTCGGTGATGGTCATGTCGCTGATCCGCACGGTCACCCGGAGCTCCATATCGTGCACGTTGGCGATGGAGTGGCCGCCGTCGGCCCACGGACGGGAATCGCGCAGCCTCCCGACCACGAGCAGCGACTCGCCGGCGTCGAAGGCCTCGTACTCGATGGAACGCCGGTGAAGCGGAACGGGTTCGCCGACCGGCATCGGTGGGCTGGTCATGCCGGGGCGGGGAGCTCGACGATGTCAAACGACCACAGCTCGCTGTGGGTCCCCACTGGAGGCGGAGGACCCTTGTCGGTTACGTCACCCGCCTCTGATTCGGCGCCGGTGCGACCGGTCTCCCCGCGGTGGCCGTGGGCGAACGCCGGAGAGACGACCCAGGCCTCGAATGACGTCTCGTCCCGCCAGCGCGTCACCACCAGCCAGACGTCGCGGTGGTCGGTTGGCCGCAAGAGTTCGAATCCCTCGAAGCCGTCGGCATCGTCCACGGCCCCGGCCCGCTTGGCGAATCGACGGGCCAGTTCGTCCCCCGAGCCCTCCCGTACGGTGATGGCATTGATCTTGACCACGGTCATGGTCCGATCATTGCCGGATGCGCCCTCAGGACCAAATCAGGACGCCGGCTGGGGGACCGGGTCAGGCCCAGGTCACATCCACGTAATTACGGTTGTGTGATACCCTGAGCGTGCAGGTTGACCGTGAGGTTTCGGTTCAGGGTCAACCTCTGATCGAGGTGGAGGATTGGCAGTGACCTACGGCACAGTCGACGACAACGCTGGCGACCATGGCGACACGCGACCGGATGAGGGCTTTCGGGGCGCTCAGGTGTGCTCGCTGGTCGGCATCACCTACCGCCAGTTGGACTACTGGGCCCGCACCGGTCTGTTGCGGCCCTCGATCACCGACGCCACCGGCAGCGGGAGTCAGCGCCGGTACTCATACAGCGACGTGCTCGAGCTCAAGGTCATCAAGCGGCTGCTCGACGCCGGACTGAAATTGCAGCAGGCGCGCCAGGCGGTCGAGTGCCTGCGGGGGGACCTCGGCGCCGATCTGGCTTCGTCCCAATTGGTGCTGGCCGGAAGTCGGTCGGTGCTCGCCCAGTCCGACGGTGAGGTCGTCGACCTCCTCGCCGGTGGCCAAGGCGTGTTCAACATCCTGCCGCTCTCCGGCGTCGTCTCCGAGCTCGAGGCGGCCATCGTGGAGATCAGGGAGGCTGCCCCGGCCGAGCGGCAGCACCGTCATCCGGCCGCCGACTACCTGGCGTCGGCCAAGGCCGTCGAACGGTGAAGCCACCGCTTCCGGCCGGCGATCCCAATCCGTTGGCCTCTGTGGAGCGATTCGCCCACGAGTCCGAGCACCGATTCGCCCGTATCCTCGACTTCTACGGAGTCCTGTGGGAGTACGAGCCCGTCGAGTTCGCCTTGGAGTGGGACCGTAGCGGTCGACCGACCTCTGGATTCCGCCCCGACTTCTGGCTACCGGAACCGGGCCTGTTCGTCGAGGTGACCACGCTCAATCAGCGGCTGGTCACGAAGAAGAACGGCAAAGTACGACGGATGGCCCAGCTGTACCCCGACGTGAGGGTGACCGTCCTCTACCAGCGCGACACTCTGGCGCTGCTGGCCAAGTACGGGTTGGCCGGCGAAGGCCTCGGGTACCCGGGCGTCGCCCGCACCGCCTGATCGCCCGCGCCGGTAACCTTTCGACGTGGGCGAAACCTCGACGGCACTCGACGGTGCGTCTCCGGTCGAATCTGGCGAGCCGCTCCGCCACACGGCACTGATCGATGCCCATCGACGGTTGGGGGCCAAGCTGGTCGGCTTCGGCGGATGGGAGATGCCGCTCTCCTACGGGCAAGGGACCATCGCCGAGCACCGTGCCTGTCGCGAGGATTCCGTCGTCTTCGACGTCAGCCATCTCGGCACGGTCCGGGTCTCAGGCGGCGACGCCCTGGAAGGGCTCCAGACGGCACTGTCGAACGATCTCTCCAAGGTCCGCCCGGGCCGGGCCCAGTACACCCACCTCCTCGACGACGCCGACGGTTCGGTCGTCGACGACATCATCGTCTGGTGGGTGTCCGACGATGTCTTCGACGTCATGCCCAATGCCTCCAACACCGATCGGGTCGTCGAGGCCATCGGTGGCGAGGACACCACCGAGGCCCGGTGCATCATCGCCGTCCAGGGCCCCCACGCCCGCGCCCGCCTGGCGACCATCGCGCCCGACGCCGCCGCCGTCCCACGGTTCGGCGTGATCCCGTTCGTGTGGGAGGGCGTGCCGTGCCTGGCGGCGGGGACCGGCTACACCGGCGAGGACGGGGTCGAGTGCGCCGTGCCCGTCGATGCCGCGGATGCCCTGTGGACGGCGCTGCTGGCCACGGGCATCCAGCCGGCTGGACTCGGAGCCCGCGACACGCTGCGGCTCGAAGCTGGACTGCCCCTGCACGGGCACGAACTGGGGCCGGGCATCACCCCCCTGCAAGCCGGGTTGGGTTGGGTGGTCGGCTGGGACAAGGCCCGGTTTCGGGGCCGCACGGCGCTGTTGGCCGAGCGGGAGCGCGGCGTCTCTCGTCGCCTGGTGGGACTGGCCACCGCCGGCCGCCAACCCCCACGCGAGGGTTCTGGCGTCACCAAGGACGGGCGGAGCGTCGGGAAAGTCACCAGCGGGAACTTCTCGCCCATGCTCGAGCATGGGATCGCCCTGGCGTTCATCGACGCCAGAGTCGACCCCCAGCCGGAGGTGGCCGTCGACATCGAGCAACGGGGGCGGACGCTCCCGGCCACGGTGGTCAAGACACCCTTCACGCGTGCCGGTCAGTGGGCAGCCTCCGCATGACAGGCGGTCGGCCTGGGCATTGGGCCTCCGGCCCTACCGTCAACTAGACAACACCCAACTCGTTCGAGGAGCGCTTCTGTGGGCACCTACATCCCGCACACCGATGATGAGGTCGAGAGCATGCTCGCCTTCCTGGGCCTGTCCTCCGTGGCGGAGCTCTTCGCGGTGGTACCCGAGGCCCTGAAGCTGCAACGCCGGCTCGAGTTGGCCGACGGCGTCGGCGAACCCGACGTGCTGGCCCGCATGGAGGGGTTCGCCGATCAGAATCGGGCGCGGTCGGATCGCCTGGTGTGCTTCGCCGGGGGAGGGGCCTACGACCACGAGATCCCCTCGGTGACCAGAGCACTGGCCGGGCGCTCCGAATTCGTCACTTCCTACACTCCCTATCAGCCGGAGGTGGCCCAAGGGGTGCTCCAGGCCATCTTCGAGTACCAGACCATGGTGGCCCGCCTGGCCGGGCTGCCGGTGGCCAACGCATCGCTCTACGACGGGGGGAGCGCTGCCGTCGAGGCCGTCAATCTGGGCGTAGCCGCGTCGGGGCGGGAAACGGTGTGGGTGTCGGCCGGGATCCATCCGCACTGGCGGCAGATGCTGACCACCTGCGCCGCCGGCACCGGTCACCGGATCGAGACCATTCCTCTGGTTGACGGCGTCACCCGCTGGCCCGACGATGAAGCCCACCGTGACCATCCGCCGGGCGTGCTGATGGTGGGCTACCCCAACTACCTGGGTTGCATCGAAGACCTGGCCGAAGCCCGCGCCATCTGCGACCGCACCGGGGCGCTGCTGGTCGTGGGCGCCGACCCGGTGGCTGCCGGGCTCCTCAAATCGGCCGGGGCGTGGGGGGCCGACGTAGTGGTGGGGGAGGGGCAGGTGTTCGGCACCACCCTCGGGTTCGGTGGGCCCTATCTCGGACTATTCGCCTGCGACCTCGGCCAGGTGCGCCGTCTCCCGGGCCGACTGGTCGGCGAGACGAGCGACGTCGACGGCCGCCGCTCCTACGTGACGACTCTGCGTGCCCGCGAACAGGACATCAGGCGGGAAAAGGCCACCTCCAACGTGTGCACCAATCAGACCCTGATGGCGGTCACGGCCGCCGTCCAGCTCGGGTGGCTGGGCACGTCCGGCCTGGTCGAACTGGCCCGGCGGTGTGCGCAGGCCACCAGGTACACCCGTGACGCCCTCCTGGCCCTGGACCGCGTCACGGCGTTCGCCCACGCGCCGGTGCTGCGGGAGTTCGCCGTCCGCCTGCCTATTCCGGCCGCCGTGGCTGTGGAGCGGATGGCCGACGCCGGGTTCCTGGCTGGCATCCCGCTCGGCGAGGACTTCGACGACGGCGAGCACGGCT
The DNA here is from genome assembly GCA_035947875.1 of Acidimicrobiales bacterium. Classification (GTDB taxonomy): domain Bacteria; phylum Actinomycetota; class Acidimicrobiia; order Acidimicrobiales; family RAAP-2; genus Bog-473. Next base: position 627 of record DASZJQ010000095.1, on the reverse strand, counting down.
TGCTCATCTCGGTGACCGAGCGTCGGACCCGCGAGGAGATCGACGCCTACGTCACCGCTCTGGACAAGGCGGTGGCGTCATGACCGAACCGACCGTGTCCGTCGATGGGGGAGCGCCCGGCGGCAAGGCGAACAGCGCCCCCCTCTTGGGCCGAGCGGCGGAACCCACCCTCTTCGAGCTGTCCCACCCGGGCAGGCGGGCGTGGTCGTTCCGCTCATCCGGCCTCCCCGACGTCCCCATCGACCAGCTGGTGCCCGAAGGCCATCGTCGGGAGGAGCCCGTCCCGCTGGCCGAGGTGTCCGAGCGCGATCTCGTCGCCCACTTCACCCGGCTGTCGCACCGCCAGTTCTCCGTCGACCTCGGTGCCTATCCTCTCGGCTCCTGCACCATGAAGTACAACCCGAAGATGTGCGACACCGTGGCCGGACTGCCCGGCCTGGCTGGAGTGCACCCGGGCGCACCGGCATCCCTGACCCAGGGCTGGCTGGCGCTGCTAGTAGAGCTGGAGGAGACCCTGTGCGAGATCACGGGAATGGCTGCGGCCACCTTGCAACCGGCGGCTGGCGCCGCCGGTGAGCTCACCGGACTGCTGCTGATGCGGGCGTGGCACGAGGCCAGGGGATCGGT
>DASZJQ010000094.1:0-3816 GCA_035947875.1 Acidimicrobiales bacterium | reverse complement strand
GCCGCGTTGATTGTTCCGTGCCATCAGAAGGGCTCCTCATCGAATCCGTAGCCGCCACCGCTCCCGGCGGCGGGTGCTGGGGCTGGTGCCGCGGGGGCCGGCGCCGGTCGGTTGCCGCCTCCGCCACGGGGTGACCCGTCGCTCGGGCCCCGTCGTTCGTTCTTGGTGACCTGGGCCGAGGCCCAGCGCAGGGACGGACCGATGTCGTCGGCCACCACTTCGACCTTGGACCGCTTGTCGCCGTCCTGGGTCTCCCAGCTGCGCTGCTCGAGCCGGCCGGCCACCATGACCCGGGCACCCCGGGTCAGGGTCTCGCTCACGTTCTCGGCCATCTCGCGCCAGCACACGACGTCGAAGAAGGAGGTCGCCTCCTCCCACTCCTGGGTCTGGCGGTTCTGCCAGCGGCGGTTGACGGCCAGGCCGAAGGAGGCCGTGGGCTGCCCGGTGTTGGTGAAGCGCAGTTCGGGGTCCCGGGTGATGTTCCCCACCAGGATGACGCTGTTGTCGGTTGGCATGGTGTGCTCCTCCTAGTTGGCCGCCGCGGCGACGCGGCCGGCGGCGGACTCGGGTAGGCGGACGATCTTGTGGCGGACGACCTCGTCGGCCAGGCCCAGCATGCGGTCGAGATCGGCCACGGTCTGGGTGCCCGACGTGAATTCCACCACGACGTAGTAGCCCTCGCGCTTGTGGTTGACCTCGTAGGCGAAGGTGCGCTTGCCCCAGCGGTCGATGGCGCCGGGATTGCCGCCGGAACTGCGGATGACATCGAGGGCGCGATCGAGCACCCCTTGAATGATGGTGGGCTCGGTGGTGGCCTCGAAAATGGCCATGACTTCGTAGGGCCGCATGTGCGGCGTACCTCCCTCTGGACCGGGCGCTGGCGCCTGGGCCCCTGACGGTCAGGAGCAGGGTCTGTTGCGGGGAGTCACTCTAGCCGAGGCCAGCGCCCGGCCTTCCCCGGGGGTTAGGCGAGGGAGTCCCCGAGTTCGGCCGAGCCGTGGTAGCTCTCGGTGTCGTCGGGGAAGGTGCCGGCCCGGACGTCGGCGGCGAAGGCGGCCACCGCTTCGGTGGCGATGCGGCCGATCTCGGCGTACTGACGCACGAATTTGGGGGGCTTCCGAGATCCCAGCCCGAGCAGGTCGTGGAAGACCAGGACCTGTCCGTCACACGAGGGCCCGGCCCCGATGCCGATGGTCGGGACGCCGATGGCCTCGGTGACGGCGGCACCCACCACGTCGGGCACCCCCTCGATCACGAAGGCGAAGCACCCGGCGGCCTCGAGGGACTTGGCCGCGTCGAGCAGGGCGCCGGCGGCGTCGACGCTCTTGGCCTGGACCCGGAAGCCCCCCATGGCCAGGATCGACTGCGGGGTCAGACCGAGGTGGCCCATCACGGGGATCTCGGCCCGGATGATGGCCTCGATGACCGGGAGGCGGGCCCGCCCGCCTTCGAGCTTGACCGCGTGGGCGCCGGCCCGGATCAGCTTGGCCGCGTTGCGCACGGCCTCGTCGGTGGAGAGGTGGTAGCTCATCCAGGGCATGTCGCCCAGGATCAGGCAGTGCGGCTTGGCCCGGGCCACCGCGGCGGTGTGGTGCGCCATGACGTCGATGTCCACGTGCATGGGGTCCTCGAAACCCAGCACGTTGTTGGCCACCGAGTCGCCGACGAGGACGATGTCCACCCCGGCGTCGGACACGATGCGGGCGCCGGGCTCGTCGTAGGCGGTGACCATGACGATCGGCGCGGCACCGTCACGGCGCTTGCGTTGGCGCAGCGAGGGGACGGTGACCGGTGTCGCGGCGGTGGGGCTCGTGGCGGTTGGGGTGGTGGGGGTCGGCTCGCTCACTGGGCCAGCTTGCGCCGGGACTTGGCCTTGGGGCCGCCGGCCGGGTACTTGCGCATGAGGTGATGCCAGGCACAGTCCGGGCAGACCTCCACCTCGTAGCAGAGCACGGGTTCGGGCCGGCGCTTGAGCTGGTTGAGCTCGGCCACCGTGCCCGGGCAGCGTCCGCCGGCCGGGAGCTTGGCCCCGAAGACAAAGGTCACCTTGACCAGACGGCCGTCATCGCAGATGGGGCAGAGCTCCTTGGTGGGGCGGCCCACGTTGCGGGCGGCCCGGAGCAGTTCGGGGTGCGCGTCGCAGACATCGACCTTTAGGGTTCGGCCCCGCCGGACTTCCCGCACGGCGGCATTGCGCACCAGCCGGTACTCGACCCCGGCCGAGATGTCGGCATTGACGGCTCGGCTTGACGCCCCCGGTTCCGAGGTCACGGACACGGCGCCAGGCTAGTCCGCACGCACGGATTTGCCACGCAATTTCTTCCTCCTGGTTCTTCAGCCTGGGCGTCTCCCTGGCGGCCCGGTGACCGGAGTGTGACGATTGACTGTACAGCGCTATATCGCTTCGATATAATGATCCGTAATGTTGGACATGGCGATACTGGGACTCCTCGAAGATCGGGACCTGCACGGCTACGAGATCAGGCGCCAATTGCGGGACAACCTGGGGATCCTGGCCAACGTGTCGTTCGGGTCGATCTACCCGGCCCTGACCCGGTTGGAGAAGGCCGGGGCGGTCGCGGCCACCGATGGCTCGTCGAGCGCCCCCGGCGCAGGGCAGTCGGCACCGGTCCCCGAAGCCCCGCCAACCGGTTCACTGAGCGGCGAGTTGGCCGTGCTCCGGGCCCGCCGGCACTCCCCCTCCCGGGCCCGGCGGGGCAAGAAGGTCTACCGGATCACCGAGGCCGGGCGGCTGCTCTTCACCCAGTTGCTGACCGAGGGTGGCTCCATCGATGACGCCCGGAGCTTCAGCCTCCGTCTCGCCTTCGCCCGGCACCTGGCCCCCCAGGCCCGGATGGCCCTGCTCGAGCGTCGCCGGGCCATCCTGGTGCAGCGCCTGGCCGAGGCCGACAGCTCCAACGTCGAGCTCGATGTCTACGCCCGCTCCGTCGTGCAGCACACGGCGGACAGCGTGACCCAGGACATCATCTGGCTCGACCGTCTCATCGCGGCCGAACGCGCCGCAGCCGGGCCGGTTCCGGTCCCCGTCACCCAAGAAGGAGATATCCGATGAGCAGCCCCATCCGACTGGCCATCGCCGGCGTCGGCAATTGCGCCAGCTCCCTGATCCAGGGGATCACCTACTACCGCGACGCCCAGGTCGACGACGTCGTCCCCGGCCTTATGCACGTCGAGCTCGGTGGCTACCACGTCCGCGACCTGGTCCCCGTGGCCGCCTTCGACGTGGATCAGACCAAGGTGGGCACCGACCTGGGCAAGGCCATCCACGCCGGGCTGAACAACACCGTCCGCTTCGCCGACGTCGGCGAGGTGGGCGTGACGGTGCAGCGCGGCCCGACCCTGGACGGCCTGGGCAAGTACTACCGCGAGGTGCTCGAGGAATCGCCGTACGAGCCGGTCGACGTGGCCCGGGCCCTGCGCGGCGCCAAAGCCGACGTGCTGGTGTCGTACCTGCCGGTCGGTTCCGAGCAGGCGCAGCGCTACTACGCCCAGGCCTGCCTCGATGCCGGCGTGGCCTTCGTCAACGCCATCCCGGTCTTCATCGCCTCGGACCCGGTGTGGGCCCGCAAGTTCCGCGACGCCGGCGTGCCCATCGTGGGCGACGACATCAAGAGCCAGGTGGGGGCGACCATCGTGCACCGCATCCTGACCCGCCTCTTCGAGGACCGCGGCCTGGCGCTCGACCACACGTACCAGCTCAACGTGGGCGGGAACATGGACTTCAAGAACATGCTCGAGCGCGACCGCCTGGAGTCCAAGAAGATCTCCAAGACCCAGGCCGTGACCAGCCAGATC
>DASZJQ010000093.1:0-3983 GCA_035947875.1 Acidimicrobiales bacterium | reverse complement strand
GTGAACACGCGCGACGTGGCGACGGTCTTCGAGCGGGCCGTCGCACAGGGGGCATCGGTCGACACCCCACCCGCGCGTCTCGATCGGTGGCCCGTGACCGTCGGCTTTGTGCGCGACCCCGACGGATACCTGGTGGAGCTCGTGGAACGCGAACCCTGGCCGGACGACTCTCCGACGAACGCACCGTGGCTCGGCCAATACTGCATCAACGTCACCGACATCGAGCGCTCCCTATCCTTCTTCGAAGCGCTCGGCCTCACCTGCACCAGTCGGACGGAAATAGAGCACGCCCACGAAGCCATCCTCGAGAGTCCGGGAAAGGGATCCAAGGTGCAGTTGGCCCAGCAGCTGGGTTCCGACGACCCGGTCCGGATGGGTTCGATGTGGAAGCTCTACGTGAACACCGACGACTGTCTCGAGCTCCATGCGGCCGCCGTTGCCGTCGGCGCGAAGTCCGTTCTTGAACCGATCCGCCTCGACCGCTGGCCCACCACGGTGGCCTTCGTCAGTGGCCCCGACGACTACCTGGTGGAACTGGTGCAGCGTCACACGGATTGACAGGCGTCAACTCCGACAGAACCAAGCGTTGACCCTCGGAAACGTCTTCCCTCCAGCTCAGAACGTCGGCCCGCGCCCGGCGCGAGGGTCAAGACGTGTTCACACAGCGAAAGTCGGGCGACCGGAAGCTGCGTTAACCGCCGAGTGCGGCCACCTGCTGCGGCGTGAGCGTGAGCACGTTCTTCGGGTTGCAGTTCCAGATGCTCTGGGTTGGCTGCGTAATGGCCTTTTGGTAGGTGAAGCCGCTGGGCTTGGCCTGGAGAAGGGCGAAGCAGGGCGATGGCTGCGGATTCACGTTGGACAGGCTCAGCTGGGCCACCGGCGCTTCGATGCCGCCGGCCGACCAGTTCTTCGTCGCGGCAGCACCGTTCAGCACGCACGAGACCGTGAGATTGGAGCCGCAGGCCGAAGCCTCCTTGGCCCAGAGGAGCCAGGACTCGGCGGCTTCCTCGTCGTCGAAGTCGACCGTGTCGCCCTTGGCGTACGTGTGCATCACCTGGAGCAACTGCTCGGTCGAGGGGCTCTGCGAGGCCATCTCGAGCGGCCACCAGCTGGTCTCGACGTAGACCGGGGGCAGGTGCAGCCCGGCCATGCCCTGAATGGTGGACTTCTCGTAGAACTGAACGCCGAGGATCACGAAGGCCGGGTTGTAGTTGTCCGTGGCCATGGACTGGAAATAGGGAGCCATGTTCCCCGAGTCCGAGGGCCAGATCGCTTGATATCCGCCGGTGGCCATCTGCTGGACATAGGGAGCCCAGTCGGTCACCGTGAGCGGCACAGTCTGAAAGGTCTTGATGTCCCACCCCATGGCTTTCGCCGCGTCCTCGTACTTCAGCTCGGGCTCCATGACGCTCGGGTTGTTCTCGGCCCCAAAAGCGGCGTCCTTCACCGCTTGCGGGTACTTCTTGGCCAGCGACTCGAACCAGCCGCCTGTGACCTCTTTGGCGTTGATGCCGCTGGGGTTCACCTGCAGGGTGGCTGCCCCACTGGCGTCCGAGACCGTGTAGCCGGTGATCTGGCCCAGTCCGCACGCCTCGCGTACCGGCACGGACGGCTGGTCCAACGCCATGCCGCCGCCGACGGACATGAAGTCGGTCTGGCACGACTCGCTGGTCACCTGCGCTGCGTTGAAGAGTGCGGCATCACGATTGTCGATCACGATGTGCCGCCCGTGGATGCCGCCGGAAGCGTTGCACCAATCGGCGAAGGCGTTGGCGAACTGCACGAACTCCTTCTCCAGGCCAGGCACGACCGTATTGGACGCGTCGTTGGGGACGGCGATGTGGATGGTGTTGGTCCCGACGCCCCGAACCGAGGATGCTCCACCCGTTCCCGACTCGCAGATCTTGCCGACGCCGGGCCACTCCCCGTTCGTGGCGGGGGACGAACTCGCCAGGGTGCGGGTGGGCGCCACCGAAGCCCCCGCCTGCGAGACCGCGGCGAGAGCCGCCGGCCCTGCCACCAGCGACGTGACCGCCACGAGCGCAAGCGCCCGGCGTTGGATCCCTCCCGTAGCTGTCTGTGACATCATCCATTCCCTCCCTAGGCTCTTGCGATCGAGCATTTAATCAGGGCCTCGGCACCGGGGGGCGTCGCGCCACATGACATACCGGGTTTTGGTCCGATAGCTTGAATAAAATATATCGTTACCAGGTGACGTGGGGGAGGGAACCGAAACCGCCTGATGAATGAGTTCATCATCTTCACCATCGGGGGGTTGGCCACCGCCAGCATCTACGCCATCACCGCCAGCGGCCTCACGCTGACCTACGCCACCACGGGCATTTTCAATTGGTCGCACGGCGCAATCGGGATGCTCGCTGCGTACGCCTATTGGCAGATGCACCTCGGATGGGGCTGGCCCGCGCTCGTCTCGTTCGCCGTGTGCCTGTTCGTCCTCGCACCCCTTCTGGGGATCGTCCTCGAGGTCGGGGTCATGCGCAGGCTAGAGGGCACGTCGGAAGCGGCGAAGCTCGTCGTCACGCTGGCCCTGGCTCTCTCCATGGTCGGTATCGCGGAGTGGATCTGGGATCCTCAGACCTACCGCGCGCTTCCTCCGCTCTTCGCCGGCGACACCCTCGTCATCGGCGCGATCCGAATCTCGTACAACGACGTGGTCGTCCTCGGTGTTGCCTTGGCCGTGGCAGTTGGCCTCCGCCTCCTCCTCTACCGGACTCGGCTGGGAGTGACGATGCGCGCGTCGGTCGACGACCGGACGTTGACCACCTTGAACGGTGCCAGCAGCGTCCGGAGCGCCCGGTCGGCCTGGGTCGTCGGCTGCATGCTGGCCGCGCTGGCGGGCATTTTGGTCGCACCGACAGTGACGCTCTCGGCCACGGCGCTGACACTTCTCATCGTGGATGCCTACGCCGCTTCGGTCATCGGCCGGCTGCGCAGCATCCCGATGACCTTCGTGGGCGCCATCATCCTCGGGCTGGCAGTCAGCTACTCGGTCGCCTACCTCCCTGCGAACGCCTACGCGCAGGGCTTCGAGGGGGCCGTGCCCGCGGTCGTGCTGTTCGTCTCGCTGCTGCTGCTTCCCCAGTCTCGGCTGCGCGGCCACGGTCTGCTCCGCAGTCGTGAGCTCGCGCTGGTGCCGACGTGGCGCGGCACAGCGATCTTCGGAGCCGGCGTCGTTCTGTTCACGGTCATCGTCGCCACTGTGGTCAGCCAGTCCGACCTCTATAGCCTCGACCGCGTCTGGGGCTTGGCCATCGTCGGCCTCTCGTTGGTACCGGTGGTCGGCTATGCCGGCCGCCTCTCCCTCTGCCAGATGACTTTCGCCGGTATCGGCGCGATCGTGGTGGGACATCTGGGGGGCAATCCGTTGTCGATTCTCGCCGCGGCCGGGATCTGCTCGATCGCCGGCGTCCTGGTGGCCCTGCCCGCCCTCAGGCTGTCGGGCATCTACTTCGCCCTCTCGACGGCGGCGTTTGCGACCGCCATGGACGCCTGGGTCTTCCCCCTCCCGGCCTTCGACCTCTTCGGGCATCAATTCGCACCTTTCGGGTCGGGCTCTCTCAACTTCGTGCCCTTCCACATTGGCTCGTTGATGCTCTCGAACAAGGAGGCCCAATTCATCGTCGGAGCCGTCGTCTTCGTCCTCCTCGCCGCGCTCGTTGTCCTCGTGCGTCGTTCCGAGTTCGGAAGCCGGCTCTTCGCGTTCAAGGACAGCCCGGTGGCATGCGCGACTCTCGGGATGAACACACGGTTGCTGCCGATCGCAGTCTTCGCGATCTCTGCTGCCATCGCGGGGGTCGGCGGCGCGCTGTACGGAGAAGCACTCGGCAGTGCCGCGCCCGACATCTACCAGTTCCTGACCGGCCTTACTGTCCTCTTGACCATGGTGGTGGCCGGCATCGGCGCGGTAGGAGCTGGAGTAGGCACCGGGTATTTCCTGGGCGGGCCGACGCTGACCAACTTCT
>DASZJQ010000092.1:0-12990 GCA_035947875.1 Acidimicrobiales bacterium | reverse complement strand
CGGCGTTGGTGGCGGTAGTCACGGTGTTGGCGTTGGCATCTTGGACCGTCACCGAGACCGGGAAGGTGCCCGTGCCGGTCGCTTGGATGTTCTGACCAACCGTCGGCTGGGTGCTGAAAGCCAGCTTGGTGGCTGCGCCGGACGTAAGCGTGACCAAGGTCGGTGGCGCGCTCGTGCTGGTGAAGGAATTCCACGCCGCGGTGACCGTGAAGCTGTTGCTACCAGCCGAGAGTCCTGTGACGGTACAAGTCGTTGCCGCTATGGGTGATCCCGAGGTGCCACATGTTCCGCCGGGAGGGGTGGCGCCATTGGCGGTCACGAAGTAGTTCACCGAACCCGTGGCCGGTGGCGGTACAGATCCCCAGGTCAGCGCGACCGTCCCGGCTCCAGGCGTCGCCGTGTTCATGACCGGGATCGCCAGCGATCCAGTTGCCACAGCCCCCGCGCCGCCACCCTGCGACGTGAAGTACGCGTAGGCCAAACCCGAGACGCCGAGAAGCAGCGGGATACCAAACACGAAGAGACCAATGCGGCGGACGCGACGGAGGCGGCGGACGCGGTGGCTCATGGTCCAGCCTCGATGCGCCGTCGGACATGGATCACCAACAGCGCGCCCATGATCACGAGGACGAGGCCGCCGCCGATCAGTGCAGCCAGGTCAGCACCGGTGAACGCCAACGGCGTGCCATGCCCGGCGGCCCGGAGGGTCTTCGCGGTTGCCGCCGGGACCACCGTCCCTGGCGTTGTCGTCTTCGATATCGACGGGGAGACAGTGGTGCCGAAGACACCCGAGGTGCTGGCGGCGAAGTTCGTCCCCGTGCCTTCGAAGGTCGCCTCGAAGAATTGGCCACCCGCACTGAGGGTCGTGGTGAACGTGACGTTCCCACTCGGCCCGACTGTCCTCGTTCCGATCAGCACGGGGTCGGTGCAGGCCGCGCTGGAACAGGAGAAGAAATTGACCACGCCGGTCAGGTTGGTGGGATCGGCGCTGGGATTGCCGGGGGTGACGGTGGTCGCGAAGGCGACTGGTTGGCCCGCCACGGGGGGGTTGGGTGAGACCGAGAGCGAGGTGGTGGTCGAATCGGTGAACTGGCCGACGCTCGAATACACAAAATGCAGCGTCGTGTTCTGGCAATTGTCTTGATTGGTGCCGCTGTCCAGCATCGTGATGGGCAATCCGGGACTGTCGGCGGTGGCGCTCCCGGGAACAATGAGCGAGCCCGTAAAGCTCGGAAATCTGAAATCGGAGGGAGGGCAGCCCGAAGGGAGAGGAGGGAAACTCCCGTCGAGGGACATCGTGATCGATTGCACCGTCACCGGCACCGTGAGGCTGTTGTGCACGGTGAAGACGAGGCAGTGTGTGGTTCCCGGGAACAGGTTGGCGGGTGCACCCGAACACGCCGGCGAGTCGAAGATCTCGCTGGTGATCGACGTGCCGGTGCCCGACGTCAGGGCGAGCTTGGGAGCGGAGGGATGGACCACCAGGCCTGCCAGCGCGAACGTCAGAGCAGCAACGACGACGGCGACCACGAAGGTCGCCCCCACCGCGTTGACGCGCCTGAACCTGCGCACCTCAGCTCTCACAGAGCTCTCGCCGTCTTTCTGCTCGCTCGGGGCGACTAGTTCGACGTGAAGCCCAGGACGAGCACACCGCCACCGTTGGCCGCCTGGCAGTTGTCCTGGTTGAGGCCGTTGTCCAGCATGGCGATGGTCGCCGTGCCGGTGGCCGTTCCCCCCGGAGCAAGGGTCGCGTTGATCGCCGGACCCTGGGTGATGCTGTAACTCGCCGTCGAACAGGCTGGATCGCCCGCAACCGCGCCCGTGGTCACCGACGTGACGGCCACCGTGACAGAACCAACGTGTTCAGCGCCCCCGCCGGGGTTGTTGACCGAGTAGTCGATGGTGGCCGAGGGTCCACCCGGCAACAAGCCGGTGATCGTGTTGGTCTGCGTGATGGCAACGGCTGTGCTGCTTCCCGTTGCCGCCGATCCCGTGCCGTTACCGTTCGAACTGAAGTACGCGAAGGCCGCACCGGCCGCACCGAGAGACAGGCCGACGGCCAGGCCGATGGTCACAGCCCTTTTGTCGAAGAAACGCTTCATGGGTCTACTGCTCCTTATCGTTAGAATTGCTGATGGGTTACTCGTCCAGGACGTCGGTTTCGCCACTCGCTCCCCTCAGGCCAGGCGACCAAATGCAGCCTGAGGTTCAACGCGTTGCCCTTGGTAAAGAACCCATGGAGTTCCCGCTACGGCCAGAAATCCAACGAGGGAGCTTCACTCTGTGCGAACCAACTTGGGTGGGGCCCTTCCTTCCTCAAGGCGCCCGCAACACCTTGGTGAATCGGCTCGGTATGCCACCTGGGCCATACCGAAGTTCCTTGCGGGCTGTGCCAGCACAAATTAGCCCTGGGCCCCGAGGAAAAGGCAACCAAAAGGGCCACTGCACCCTTCCTGCCACCGCATTGCAATCGTCAATCCGACTCCGGCGCTCACGGTGCGCAGATATTCCCTGCGTAATGGGACTCTGGCCGGCCCAGCCTGAATTTCGATCATTTCGCTAGGGTGACGAACGACTGGACCCGCGGCCCGCCTTGGCACCCATCTGGATGCGGCGGAGACGACGTGGTGACGCCGGAGGAGACAACCATGGACACAGTCAGTTCACCCGACGGCACGACGATCGCCTATGACACGCAGGGCGAGGGACCCGCCGTGATCCTGGTCGACGGCGCGCTGACCGTCCATTCGTCCGGCTCGGGGTCCGAACTGGCCAAGCTGCTCGCGCCGCACTTCACGGTCTACTGCTTTGATCGCCGCGGCCGTGGTGGGAGCGGGGACACGCCGCCCTACGCGGTCGACCGGGAGATCGACGACATCGAGGCGATCATCGACCGCGCCGGCGGCTCGCCGTTCCTCTACGGTCACTCGTCCGGTGGGCCCCTGGCCATGCGGGCGGCCGTCAGGCTCGGCGGCAAGGTCGGCAAGGTCGCCATGTACGAGCCTCCCTACAACAACGACCCTGGCGCGCAGGAGTCCTGGAGCCAGTACCTCGCTCAGCTGAGGGTGGCCCTGGCCGAAGGCCGTCGGGGCGACGCGGTGGCGCTGTTCATGCGGTTCGTCGGCACGCCGGCCGAGCAGGTCGACGGCATGCGCCGGGAACCGTTCTGGCCGGGCCTGGAAGCGGTGGCGCCGACCCTGGCCTATGACCACGCCGCCATCCTGGGCGAGCCCTGGTCGGTGCCGAGGGGGCTGGCGGCGCGTCTCTCGGTGCCCGTCCTCGTGATGGCGGGCGACGCGGGCCTTCCCTTCATGCCCGATGCGGCGAGGGTGCTGAGCCAGGCGATCCCGCAAGGCCAGCTACGGACGCTGGAGGGTCAGACACACGTGGTGGACCCGGCCGTGCTCGCCCCGGTCCTGGTGGAGTTCTTCACCGCCTGAGGTGATCACCAGGACGGCAGCCTTCGCTGTGGCCACCTCCTCCGCCGTCTCACCCACTGATCCGGGTCAGTATCCCAGGCGATTGAGCATTTCGTCGCGGTCCTGCCAGTGCTTCTCGACCTTGACGTGGAGTTCGAGGTAGGCCCCTTCGGGGAGCGTCTCGCGCACGGCGATGCCCACGGCCTTGAGGATCTCGCCGCCCTTCCCGATGACGATGCCCTTTTGCGAGTCCCGCTCCACGATGATGTCGCAGCGGATGTGCGGCCACTCCCACTCGGTGACGCGGCACGAGATGGAGTGCGGCAGCTCGTCGTGGGTGCGCGACAGCAATTGCTCGCGCACCAACTCGGAGACCCAGAGCGCCTCGGGGGTGTCGGTGACGACGTCATCGGGGAAGAACGGCGGCCCTTCCTCGAGCGAGTCCACAATGTGAGCCCGCAGCTCTTCGACGCCGTCACCCTGACGGGCCGAGACAGGGAAGTACTCGACCGTGTCGAGGGGCACGATGGCTTCGACGGCGGCCTTCACCGTGACCAGGCGCTCGATGATCTGATCGCCCCCCGCCTTGTCGATCTTGTTGACCACCACGATCAGGGCGGGGGGATCGTCGCTGCGCTGCACTTCCCGCAAGGCGCGTTCGAGGACGGTGCGATCCCCCGGGCCCACCGCGGCGGTGGCGTCGACCAGGACCAGGATCACGTCGACATCGCTCAGGGCGCTGGTGGCGGTCTCGTTCAGGCGGGCGCCCAGCGTGCTGCGCGGGCGGTGCAGCCCGGGCGTGTCGACGAAGACGACCTGGGCCTCGGGCTCGTGCAGCACGCCGAGAATCCGGTGCCGCGTGGTGTTGGGCCGCGACGAGACGATCGAGACCTTGGTGCCGACCAGCTGGTTGACCAGGGTTGACTTCCCCACGTTGGGACGTCCGACCACGGCGACGAACCCCGAGCGCACGCTCAGGCCTCTTGTTCGCCGTGGGCCGCGGCCGCGGTCGCGGTCGGGGCGATGCGCACCCGGCCGATGCGTCGTCCCCGTACGTCGAGTGCGGTCAGGCGGAACCCGTCGACCTCGACCGTGTCACCTTCGTCGGGCACCCGGCCGGCCCGGTCGAGCATGAGGCCGCCGACGGTGTCCCACGGGCCGTGCGGCAGCTCGGCCCCGAGCAGCTCATCGGCGTCGTCGACGGCATAGCGGGCGCTCACCACGAAGGACCCGTCGCTCTGGCGGTCCACACTGGGCTCCTCGACGTCGAACTCATCGACGATCTCGCCCACCAACTCCTCGAGGAGGTCCTCCAGGGTGACGAGGCCCGCCGTCCCGCCGTACTCGTCGACCACGATGGCCATGTGGAACTTCTCCTCCTGCATCTGTCGCAGGAGCTCGGACACCTCCTTGGACTCGGGGATGAACACGGCCGGCCGCATGGTCGAGGTCACGGGCTTCTCGCCCTTGCCCACCCGCTCGGCCCGGATCAGGTCCTTGGTGTACGTGATGCCGACGATGTCATCGACCTGGTTCTCGTGGACCGGCATGCGGCTGTAGCCGGCGGCCAGGGCCGCCTCCAACGCCACGGTGACCGTCGTGTCGGCCTCCACCGTCACCATGTCGGGCCGTGGCACCATGACCTCGCGGGCCACGGTGTCGCCAAAGTCGATGATCGAATGGATGAAGCTGCGCTCTTCCTTCTCGATCACATTCTCCTCATGGGCCACGTCGGCCATGGCCTTGAGCTCGGACTCGGTGATGTACGAGGGTCGGATCCCGTCTTCGCTCTCCCCCCCATTGCCGATGATCGCATTGGCCAACCCGATGAGGACCGAGGACACGGCTCGGATCGGTGGGAAGCGGACGACGGCAGTCACCAGGGGGGCGCTGAGCAGCGCGGCCCGATCGGGATTGTGCACGGCCCAGTTCTTGGGCACCGCCTCGAAGAAGACAAAGATGACCACCACCTCGAACACGGCGCCGACGAGGACACCGATGCCCCCCAGGAGGTTCTCGGCCACGATGCCGACCAACGTGGCCGAGACCAGTTGGCAGATGAGGACCAGGAGCAGGATCGGGTTGAGGAATTGGGCCGGGTGCTCGATGAGACGGGCCAGTTGGCGCGCCCCCCGGCGCTTCTCGCCCACCAGCGTCTTGGCCTTGATCCGGTTCATGCGCACCAGACTGGTTTCGGCCATGGCCAGGATGCCCGAGGCGAGCAGCAGGACGGCGATGACGATCAGGTACACCAGGTCGGCGGCGTGGAACCCGGTGGTGGCGGTCAAGGGACTTGAGCGCGGTAGTAGCGGGTGAGCAACTCCTGCTCGAGCGCTTCCATCCGCTCGGCCTCGGCTTCATCCTCATGGTCCAGGCCGAGGAGATGGAGGAGACCGTGCACCACCAGCAGCGCCACCTCGTCCTCGAGGGACACCTCGTGCTCGACCGCGTTGACGGCGGCCACGGCGGGGCAGATCACCACGTCGCCCAGCAGGGTCAGGGTGCCCTCTTCGGGCGAGACACCGGGTCCGCTGCCCCCGAGGTCAGGCGAACGCCCGGTCGGCCCGGGCTCGTCCTCGATCGGGAAGGACAGGACGTCGGTCGGACCGCTCTTGCCCAGGAACTGCTGGTTGAGGGCGGCCATGGCGTCCTCGTCGACGAAGAGGAGGGACACCTCGTTCTCCCCCTTGACCCCGCGGGCGGCCAGCACCCGTTGCGCCAGGGTGCTCCATCGGGCCACCTCCATCGGGTGGTCGTCCTGTTCATCGGCGGCGAAGACATCGATGGTCACTGGGTCGAGCCCGCCCGCCCTTCGGCGACCTCGTAGGCATCGACGATGTCGGCCACAATCTTGTGGCGGACCACGTCCCGTCGGGTCAGGTGCACGAAGGCGATGTCCTCCACCCCACCGAGCACGGGCTCGAGCCCGAGCAGGCCGGAGCGGCCACCCTGCACGTCGATCTGGGTCACGTCACCGGTCACCACGCACCGCGAGCCGAAGCCGATCCGGGTCAGGAACATCTTCATCTGCTCGGGTGACGTGTTCTGCGCCTCGTCGAGAATGATGAAGGAATTGTTGAGCGTGCGACCGCGCATGAAGGCCAGCGGAGCCACTTCGATGGTGCCGCGGTCGAGCAGGCGCTGGGCCCCTTCCGGCTCGAGCAGGTCATACAGCGCGTCGTAGAGCGGACGCAGGTAGGGGTCGACCTTGGCCATGAGGTCGCCGGGCAGGAAGCCCAGGCGCTCCCCCGCCTCCACGGCCGGCCTGGTCAAGATGATGCGCGCCACCTGGCGCGACTGGAGGGCGTGCACGGCCTGGGCCACGGCCAGGTAGGACTTGCCGGTCCCGGCCGGGCCGATCCCGAAGGTGATGATGTTCTGCGCGATGGCATCGGTGTAGCGCTTCTGGCCCGCCGTGTTGGGACGGATCGTCTTCCCCCCCGCCCCGCGCACCACCTCGGCGCTCAGCACCTCACTCGGCCGGATGTCGTCGCGCACCATGTCGATGGTGCGGGCCAGGATCGAGGGGTCGAGGCCCTGCCCGGCCTGGAGGAGCAGCACGAGCTCGTCGAACAGGCGCACCACCTGATCCGCCGCCGGCCCGTCGACCGAGATCCGGTTTCCCTGCACCGAGATCTGCTCGTCGGGGAAGGCCAGCTCGATCTGGCGCAGGAGCTCGTCCCGGGTGCCCAGCAGCCCCGCCATCAGGTGGTTGCCCGGGACCAGGCTTTCGGCGTGGGTGGCCGTCGTCATCCGGCGCCCACGGGCCACCGGAGCTTCTCCCCACCCATCACGTGGAGGTGGAGATGCGGCACCGAGTTCAGCGCGTCGGGCCCGACGTTGAAGACGAGGCGGTAGCCGCGGTCGGGACCGGCCAACCCGGCCGCCTCGGCCACGGCCCGGGCGGCCATCACCATGTCGGCCAGCACGTCGCCGTCGTCGGAGGTCACGACCGACGCATCGGTGATGTGGCGGCGGGGCACGACCAGCACGTGCAGGGGCGCCGCGGGGGCGATGTCCTTGAAGGCCACCGTGGTGTCGGTCTCGTACACGATCTCGGCCGGCACCTCGCCGGCCACGATGCCGCAGAAGAGGCAGTCACTCATCCGTCGGTGTCGCCGCCCTTCAATGGTGGGTAGAGATGTTCGAGTTGGCCCGGCCGGATCCGGCAGGACTCAATGTAGCGAGCCACGTCGTCGCCCTTGAGCCGGATCACCCGACCGAACTTATAGGCCGCCAGGTCGCCCTCGTCAATGAAGCGGTAGAGGCTGCGCAGGGTGATGCCCAGGCGGGCGGCGGCCTCCTTGGTACTGAGCCAGGCCCCCTCGTCGGTCATCAGGTGGATTCTCCCACTGGGGCCACCGTACCCGTGCGCAGGGAGACCATCAGCGCCCCCGCCATCACCGCCGCCGTCTCGGCCCGGAGCACGCTCAGGCCGAAGCCAACCGTGGGCAGACCGGCGCCCAGTTCGTCGGCGCTCCATCCTCCTTCGGGGCCCACGGCCACCACCCGGTGAGCGGCGCTTGGCCGGTCCCCGCTCAGCTGGGCCAGGACGACCGACCCGGCTCCGCCCAAGTCGGCCAGGTCGGCGAACTTCGTCACCGCACCCACGTCGGGCAGCCACACCCGGCGGCTCTGGGCCGCCGCTTCGCGGGCCACCCGCCGCAGCCGTTCGACCGCGCGGGCTCCCCGCTCCCCGGCCCAGCGAATCACGCTGCGCTCGCTGATCAGCGGCACGATGCGGTCGACCCCCAACTCGGTCAACTTCTGTACCACCCACTCGGGGCGCTCACCCTTGGTGGGCGCGAAGGCCACGGTCAGGCCCGGCTCTGAGGCCTCCTCGAATTGCACCGCACCGTCACCGCCGGGTCCGGGCAGGCCGTTGACCGGCTCGAGGGTCTCGCCGCCCGCCCACCGCGTCCGGGCCCAGCGCCCCGCTCCGTCACTGGCGACGACTTCCTCGCCGGCCCGGAGCCTGAGGACCCGGGCCAGGTGATGGAGGTCGGGCTCGGCCAGACGGGCCTGCGCCGGGTCGTCGACGAAGACCTGGGCCGCCGCGGCGGCGCGAACGCCGAAGGCGGCGTGGTCGGCTCGCACCGTCCTAGGAGAAGGCGGAACGGAGGCGGGAGAACACCCCGTCGCCACCGCCACTGCCGGGCGGCGAGACCTCTTCGCCGCGGGCGGCGGCGAACTGCCGCAGGAGCGCGTCCTGCTCCTCGCTGAGTTCGTTCGGCGTGTCGATCAGCGTGTGGACGAAGAGGTCACCCCGTCCGCGGCCGCGCAGGTGGGGCACGCCCTCCCCCTTGATCTTGTGCACGTGGCCGTAGGGGGTGCCTGGAGCCACCGCCACCGTCTGGGTGCCTTCGAGGGTCTCCACGGCGCATTCGGTGCCCAAGGCGGCTTGGGCCAGCCCGATGGTCATGGTGGTGTGGAGGTCGTCACCGCTGCGTTCGAAGCGCGGGTCGGGCGTGACGGCGAGATGCACGAAGAGCGATCCGCTGGGCGCTCCCCGCTGGCCGGCCGCGCCGTGGTCGGCCAGGCGCAGGGTGGTGCCGTCCTCGACCCCGGCCGGGACCTCGACGGTGAACGTCCGCTCCTCGTTGCGTCGACCGTCGCCCCGACAGGCGGGACACGGGTTGAGGATGACCTGGCCGGTGCCGCCGCAGCGTGAGCAGGCCACGCTGGTGACGACCTGGCCCAGCAGGGACTGGCGGACCCGTCGCAGCTCGCCGGCCCCGGCACACTCGACGCAGGTGATGGGTTCGGTATCGGGAGCGGTCCCCATGCCCGAGCAGGTGTCGCACGTGACCGGGAGCCGGACCGTCAGCTCCTTGTGGGCACCGAAGACCGCTTCGGCGAACTCCAGGCCCAGGCGCACCTCGGCGTCGGCCCCGGGCGCCGGGCCCCGGCGGCGGCCACCGCCCTGCATCTGCCCGAAGAAGGCCTCGAAGATGTCGCCGATGCCGCCCTCGAATCCGAACCCGCCCGCGCCGGCCTGGGCCCCGAACACGCCCTCGGGACCGAATCGGTCGTAGCGGGCGCGCCGTTCCGGATCGCGCAGCACTTCGTAGGCCACCGAGACTTCCTTGAACTTGGCTTCGGCGGCGGCGTCACCCGGATTGGTATCGGGGTGCAGCTCTCGGGCGCGTACGCGGTAGGCCTTCTTGATCTCGTCGTCGCTGGCATCGTGTCGGACCCCGAGCAACTCGTAGAGATCGCCCAACTGGTCAATGCCGGCCATCGTCACCCCTGCCCTCTCCGGACGCGCCCGCGCGCCCGCTGTCCAGGCGTTCGCCCAGCCGCTCACCCACCACGTGCGCCGCCGCCAGGGCCCCGGGGTAGTTCATGCGGGTGGGGCCGAGCAACCCGACCGCACCCAGTTCCTGGCCGGCCACGCAGACCGGTGCCACCACCACGGCGCACGAGGCCAAGGGCTCGTAGCCGTGTTCGGTGCCGATGGACACCGACAGGCCGCGGCCCAGCACGTCACGGAGCAGCGTCACCACCACTAACTGCTGTTCGAGAATCTCCAGGACCGAGCGCACCGTCTCGACGGCCTCGAAGGACTCGGCCAGGCGCGACGGCCCGCCGACAAAAACCTGATCCGACTCGATGGAACGCTCCATGAGGTCGAAGGCGGTCCCGGCCGCGGCCACCACCCGATCGACCTCGTCGTCGCCGCTGCTCGGCACGGACCAGCCGAAGGTCCAGGTGCGTCCGACCAGGTGTTCGTTCAACAGCGCCCCACAGCGGGCCAGGACGGAGTCGGACACCTCGGTTTCGAACTCAATGGTCCGCTTTTCCACGGCGCCATCGGAGAGCACGACCACCAGGAGGGCAACCATTGGTCCCAGTCCCACCACCTGCAGCGAGCGGATGGTCGCCGTGTCGTGCGACGGCCCGACCACGACGGCGGCATAGGAGGTGAGCTCGGTCAGCAGTCCGGTGGCCCGTTCGAGCATGGTCTCCATCTCGACGTGGACCTGATCGAAGAAGGCACTGACCGCCCGGTGCTGGATCGGGCCGAGGACTCCGGGCTCGGTCAGGTGGTCGACGAAGAAGCGGTAGCCCTTGTCGGTCGGGATCCGACCGGCACTCGTGTGGGGTTGCACCAGGTAGCCGTTCCGCTCCAGGGCCACCATCTCCGAGCGCACCGTGGCGGAGGAGACCTCCACCCCCGGGGCACTGGCCACGTGGGAGGAGCCGACCGGCTCGGCCGTCCCGATGTACTCCGTCACCACGGCCTCCAGAATGGATGCCTGGCGGGGGTTCAGGTCGCGCGCGTCCCCTTCGGGAGCGTCCGGTGCGACGTGGTCGGCAATGGGGGTCATGGGCTTGGCACTCAAGTCTACCGAGTGCCAGCCGGTGTTCCTCGGCCACCTCCCGGGCGGGCGGTGGGGACCGGTCGGCCTGGGAGGCATATTCGACCTCGGAGAGTCGCAGGTCAGTCGTCTGAGAGCCCGGATCAGTCGTCGGAGAGCCGCAGTCAGTCGTCAGAGAGTCGCAGAGCCGAGATGAATGCCTCCTGGGGCACCTCGACTCTCCCGATGTTCTTCATGCGCTTCTTGCCCTCTTTCTGCTTTTCCAGCAGCTTGCGCTTCCGGGTGATGTCACCGCCGTAGCACTTGGCCAGGACGTCCTTGCGTTTCGCCTTGACCGTCTCACGGGCCACGATTCGCCCCCCGATGGCGGCCTGAATCGGGACGTCGAAGAGCTGGCGTGGGATGAGCTCGCGCAGCTTCTCGGCCATGCGCCGGCCGTAGGAGTCGGCCGAAGAGCGGTGCACGATGGTCGAGAAGGCGTCGCAGGGCGCGTGGTTGATGAGGATGTCGACGCGGACCAGGTTGGCCGTGGTGTAGTCCTCCGGCTCGTAGTCGAGGCTGGCGTAGCCCTTGGTGCGGCTCTTCAGCTGGTCGAAGAAGTCCAGCACCACTTCGGCCAGCGGGATGGTGTACACCAGCTCGATGCGCTCGGGCGAGAGGTACTCCATGCGGGTCATCTCGGCCCGCTTGGACTGGCAGAGCTCCATCACGGTGCCGGTGTACTCCGAGGGCGTGAGGATGGTGGCGGTCAGCATGGGCTCGTCGATGTGGTCGATGCGGCTGGCGTCGGGCAGCTCGGTCGGGTTGTCCACGTCGACTTCCGAGCCGTCGGTCAGGAAGGCCCGATAGGCCACGCTCGGCGCGGTGGCAATGAGGGAGAGGTCGAACTCGCGCTCGAGGCGCTCGCGCACGATTTCCATGTGCAACAGGCCGAGGAAACCGCAGCGAAATCCGATGCCCAGGGCGTGAGACGACTCCGGCTCAAAGGTGAAACTGGCGTCGTTGAGCTTCAGCTTGTCGAGCGCGTCACGCAGATCGGGGAGCTCGTCGCCATCGACCGGATAGAGGCCGCAAAAGACCATCGGCTTGGGGTCCTTGTAACCCTCCAGGGCCTCGGTGGCGCCATGGCTGGCCGTGGTCACGGTCTCACCCGAACGGGCTTCACCCACGTCCTTGATGCCGGCGATGAGGTAGCCGACTTCACCGGGGCCGAGCTTCTCGACCGGGACACCCACCGGTGTGCGCACCCCCACTTCTTCGATGTCGTGCACGGCGTTGGCCTGCATGAAACGGAGTCGGGCTCCGGCCGCCAGCGTGCCGTCGACGATGCGGATGGAACTCACCACACCTCGATACTGGTCATAGGACGAGTCGAAGATCAGCGCCCGCAGCTTTGCGTCGGCCTCTCCCTTGGGGGGCGGCACCCGATCGATGATGGCCTCGAGCAAGGTGTCCACCCCTTCGCCCGTCTTGGCCGAGATCCGCAGGACGTCGCCGGCCGGGATGCCCAGGACGGCTTCGATCTCGGCGGCGCACCGTTCCGGGTCGGCCGCCGGCAGGTCGATCTTGTTGAGCACGGCCACGATCTCGAGGTCGTTCTCGATGGCCAGGTAGCAGTTGGCCAAGGTCTGGGCCTGAATGCCCTGGGAGGCATCGACCAGGAGGACGGCACCTTCGCAGGCGGCCAGGGACCGGCTGACCTCGTATCCGAAGTCGACGTGCCCGGGCGTGTCGATCAGGTGCAGGACATGGCCGTTGAAGAGCACCCGGACGTTCTGGGCCTTGATGGTGATGCCCCGCTCACGCTCGATGTCCATGGAATCGAGGTACTGCTCACGCATGAGGCGGGGGTCGACCGCGCCGGTGATCTCCAGGATCCGGTCCGACAGGGTCGACTTGCCATGGTCGACATGGCTGATGATGGAAAAATTGCGGATGTGCTCAATGGCGGCAGGTCCACTGGCGGTGGCGGGGAACGGCACGGTCTGTCGATCGTACCGGTCCACACCGCCGTCTCCGGCCACCCGAACCGGCCCGGGGCGCGCGGCACGGGGCAAAAATGAGGCTCCGACCTGCTACAGTCTTGCTCCGCACCGGTGGGCTGTCGCCTACTGCCGCCCCTTCGAACCAACCGAGGAATTCTTCATGGCCAACATCCAAAGCCAGATCAAGCGGAACCGCCAGAACGAGAAGCGCCGCCTGCGCAACAAGTCGGTACGTGCCGAGTTGCGGACCCGGACCAAGAACGC
>DASZJQ010000091.1:0-25209 GCA_035947875.1 Acidimicrobiales bacterium | reverse complement strand
CTCTACGAGTACGTCGACGGTGGGAAGCGCTACCTTCCGGGCCAGTGGCCGACCGGGTCGTCCAAGGCGTTTCAGAAGTCGGGGGCGGTGGCGCTGTACACCACGCCGCCTGCGGCCGAGCGGATACCCACCTATCCGTCGCCGGCCCAAAGCGGCAGCTGAGCCGGGCCCGAGGCGGGTGCGGGGTTCCCGCGCGCTGACGGACTCGGTGCGCCGGCACCGGGTGCCGGCCTGGTGGAGCGACGCCAAGCTGGGGATCTTCGTGCATTGGACCCCGGCGTCGGTACCGGCGTTCGCCCCGGTCGACAGCGACATGGGCGCACTCCTGGCCCGGGGCGATCCCCGCGCCCTGGCGTGGTCCCCCTATGTCGAGTGGTACCAGAACTCGCTTCGGTTCCCCGAGAGCCCGGTGGCCCGGTTTCACGCCGCCACCTACCCGGGTAGGGGGTACGAATCCTTCATCGCCGACTTCGAGGCGGGCCAGGCCGGCTGGGACCCCGAGGACTGGGCCGCTCGCTTCGCCGCCACCGGCGCGCGCTACGTGGTGATGGTCACCAAGCATCACGACGGCTACTGCCTGTGGCCCACGGACGTCGCCAACCCGCACCGCCCGGGGTTCCACTCGAGGCGCGACGTCGTGGGCGAGATGGCCGATGCCGTCCGGCGTCACCATATGCGCTTCGGCGTGTACTACTCGGGGGGACTGGACTGGACCTTCAATGATCAGCCGATCGGCTCGTTCAGTGATCTGCTGGCCGCCCAGCCCCGGGGGGAGTACGTCGCGTACGCCGAGGCGCACGTCCGAGAACTCATCGAGCGCTACCGTCCCAGCGTTCTGTGGAACGACATCTCCTGGCCGGCGCCGTTACCCCGGCTGGCCCGACTCCTGGCCGACTACTACGCCGCGGTGCCCGACGGAGTGGTCAACGACCGCTTCATGCCCCGGTCGCCGCTGTGGCGGGTGGCCACGTCGGCGCCCGGGCGGCACCTGCTCGACCGCTACACGGCCCGCCAGGCGGCGGCGGATCGGGGGATCGTCCCACCGAAGCCTCCGTTGTTCGATGTGCGCACGCCGGAGTACACCGTGTTCGATTCGGTCCAACCCTCCCCCTGGGAATGCGTGCGCGGCATGGACCACAGCTTCGGTTACAACAAGATGTCAGACGAGGACGACTTCATCTCGGAGCGCGACCTCCTGTGGTCTCTGGTCGACATCGCGGCCAAGGGCGGCAACTTGCTGCTCAACGTCGGCCCCCGAGGCGTCGACGCCCAGATCGCCGAGGCCCAGCTGCGACGCCTGGACTGGCTGGCCGGCTTCACCGACGACGTGGGCGACGCCATCGTGGCCACCAGGCCCTGGGTGCATCCGTCCGGGCGTGGCCCCGGCGGCGTCGAGGTCCGCTACACCGCGCGCGACGCCCTCGTCCTGGCGTTTGCCCGCCGGGCCACCGCTCAATCGGACCGGCCCGTCGAGCCGAGCGCAGGGGGCCCGAGCAGCGTGCTGCTCCACGAGGTCCACGCCACCACCTCGTCGTCGGTGGCCACGCTCGACGGACGCCCGCTTCACGCCGAGCCCACACCCGAGGGCCTGCGGGTCGAGCTCGTTGCACCGCTGAGTGCCGAGCGGCCGACGGTGATGGCGCTGCGTGACGTCGAGGCCAGGTCACGGGTGTCGGCGAAGGATGCCAACCGCCAGGACCGGCTGCCGCCGCTCTTCTGAGTGGCACAAACCGGCTGGTCCGTTCCTCTCCCTCTCGGGTCCCGATTCCGCGCTGCCACGACAGCCCGTCATGTTCCGCTCAATCGTGGGACACTGCCCTGATGGCACACGACCTCTTGATTCGGAACGGACTCATCATCGACGGAACCGGCGCCCAGGGCACCGTCGGCGACCTGGCCGTGGATGGTGATCGGATCACCGAGGTGGGCGTGGTCGAGGACGGGGCACGGCGCGAGATCGACGCCGAGGGCTGCATCGTCACGCCGGGGTTCGTGGACATCCATACCCACCTCGACGCCCAGCTGGCGTGGGACCCGATCGGTTCCTCGTCGTGCTGGCACGGGGTGACATCGGTGGTCGTCGGTAACTGCGGGGTGACCTTCGCGCCCTGCAAGGAAGCCGACCGCGAACAGCTGGCCAAGATGATGGAGTCCGTCGAGGACATCCCGGCCGACAGCATCATGTCCGGCCTGGCATGGGACTGGACCTCCTACGGCGAGTATCTCGAGGCGGTCGGTCGTTGGCCCAAGGGCGTGAACGTGGGGGGCATGGTCGGCCATTGTGCGGTGCGGGTGCACGCCATGGGGGAGCGGAGCCTCAGTGAGGAACCGGCCACCGCGGCCGACATCGATGCCATGTGCGCGCTGGTCGACGAAGCCATCGGCGCCGGCGCTCTCGGGTTCTCGACGTCGCGCACCCTCTTGCACCGCGTGCCCGACGGCCGCCCCGTGCCCGGCACCTGGGCCACGGGCGACGAGTTGACGGCCATTGCGGCCGTCATGGGACGCCGTGGCCGAGGAGTCTTCGAGGCCGCCGCCCGCCTGGGGGAGGGCGCCACCGACGCCTACGCCGCCATTCGCACCGAGGTCGAGATGATGGCCGAGATTTCCGTCGCGTCGGGCCGCCCGCTCACCTTCGGACTGGCCCACACCTTCCTCCTCGACGACCTCTACCGCCGGGTCCTCGAGCACGTCGACCAGGGAAACGCCCACGGTGCCAACGTCCGCCCCCAGACCACCGCGCGCGGCATCGGGATCTTGTTCGGCTTATCGCATCGGACTCCCTTCGACAGCGCAGCTTCGTGGAAGCGGCTGGGGAAGCTGTCCTTGCTCGAGAAGCTCGCGGTGTTGCGGGATCCGACCAGCCGCAAGCAATTGATCGAGGACGGAGTTGGTCTCCAAGGCGATGCATTCTTCGGCAGCACGTACGTGCTCGATGACGATTCGCTGGACTACGCCCACGATCACGAGAACTCGATCGCCGCCGTCGCCGCCCGGCGCGGCGTCAGCCCAGTGGAGGCGTTCATTGAATTGTCGCTCGAGACAGATGGTCGCGTCCTCCTCAACTACCCCTTCTTGAACCAGCGCCTCGACGCCGTCGAGGAGATGCTGTCCGACCCCAACGTGGTGATGGGCCTGGCCGATGCCGGAGCTCACGTCGGGCAGATCATGGACGCCAGCCAACCCACCTACATGCTGGTGAACTGGGTTCGTGACCAGGGTGTGTTCTCCATCGAGGAGGGCGTACGCCGGCTGACGTCGGACACGGCCGAGCTCTTCGGGATCACCGATCGCGGCGTCCTGCGCCCGGGAGGCTTCGCCGACATCAACGTCATCGATCTCGATGCCCTGGCTCTGAAGCTGCCCGAGTACGTCTATGACTTCCCTGGTGGTGCCGGTCGCTATGTCCAGGGCTCCAGCGGCTACCGGGCCACCCTCGTCAATGGGCGCGTGTCGCTCGAGAACGGCCGTCACACCGGCGACCTCGCCGGGACCATGCTGCGCAGCTGAACGCAGGCGTCGGGACGGCTTCGCGTCGTGTCCGCAACGAGCACAGGAGCAAGCCGATGAAGACCTTTCGCTCATTTGACGGCCTCGAGATCGCCTACCTCGATGCCGGCCATGGCCCTGTGGTCATCCTTTCCCACGGCTTCGCCGCCGATCACCGGATCAACTGGGTGGTGCCGGGCGTGGTCGACGCGCTGGTGGCCGCGGGACGTCGCGTCGTGGCCCCGGATGCGCGCGGCCATGGTCAGTCAGCCAAGCCGCACGACCCCGAGGCCTACGCCGGCGACGCCATGGGCCGCGACATCCAAGCGCTCTTGGATCATCTCGGGCTCACCCAGGTCGACGTGGTCGGCTACTCCATGGGATCCCTGGTGTCGGCTCGCCTCGTCCCGCTCGAGCCCAGGGCGCAGTCACTCATTCTCGGGGGCGTCGGCGGTCGCATGGGGGAGGCACGGCGCCCGGCCAACCGTGGGGCCATCGCCCGGGCGCTGGAGGCGGACGATTCCGGACCCGGCGACGATCCCGGAGCCAGGGCCTTCCGGCAATTCGCCGATCGCACGGGGGCCGACCGCCTGGCCCTGGCGGCTATCCAGCGGGCGCCGGCCGCCGAACCGGCGGCACTGGGGGATATCGCCGTGCCGACGTTGGTCCTCACCGGTGACGCCGATGCGCTGGTCGGACCACCTGACGTCCTGGCCCGGAAGATTCCCGGCGCCACCTACAAGCTGCTCCACGGGAACCACTTGAGCGCGGTCGGCGACCCGGCGTTCGCCTCGTCCATCGTTGACTTCATCGCCGCGGCACCCCCCGGCTGAGCGCACCCGCTACGAGGGGATCTGCACCTGCTGGGCCTGGGCCAGGAGGGAGGCCCGATCGGCACTCAGGATGTATCCGCCTTTGATGGCCTTGTCCAAGCTGGCCGTGTAGGCGGCCAGATAGTTGCTCTTGGTGTGGTACAGGCTGGTCAAGGTGCTCGGGCTGAAGGGGACGGCGGACCCGAACAGCGCGCAGATTGAGGTGGCCCCGGCCGGCGCCGCGCCGCTGAGCGTCGACACCGGGACATCGACCGCCGGTGTCCGCACCCCACCGATCACGTTGCCGCGGCTGTCCAACGCCAGGACCGCGGGCGCGGTGCTGCTCAGGGTGAACGGGGCCGGGCTGGGCGGCGGCGTCCCGTCATCCACCCACTTCGTGAAGGCGGCGAAGGCCGCCTGGACCACCGTGTGCTGGGGCCCGTCGTTGACCGGCGTGGTGCAACCGAGAATCGCGGCGTCGTTGCCGACCTCGTAGGCGTCGGCGTGGGAGGTCCCGGCCACCTGCCAGGTGCGGATGCGCGCGGTGTTGGGCTGGCGGGCCGCGGCGTACCCGAGCTCGATGAGGTCGGTCTGCGTCTCGAACATGAACACGGGCACGGTGAGGTCGGTGCGGATCCGCACGTTGCTCGGCCCCTGCTGCTTGCTCGTGATGGACGCGCCGCTCAGCGAGGCGCCGGTGCCGCCCCGGCTGTGGATGAAGATGCCGTCGAAGGTGTGTGTCAGCGGCTGCAGCGCGTCGGCGAACGTCGTCAGGTAGAAGGCCGACTGCGACTCACCCAGTGCCAGCACGTGCTTGGGGCGGAGCGTGCCCAAGACGGCGTTCTTGGGAGTGTGCAGGGCCTGTCCGATCTGGGCGTAGATGTCCAGCGCGTACTGGTCGCCGGGTTGGTGGAGCGTCCCGTAGCGGGCCGGTTCGGACCCGACGAGACCGCCGCTCGAGGTGGCGTTGGCGCTCCCGCCCGGGGCCCCGAGGATCGGCGTGCCGCCGTCCACGCCCAGGTGCTGGACGGACACCGCCACGTAGGCATAGCCCGCCCGCATCAATTCCGGATTGAGGTAGTCCCAGTCCGGGGCCGATTCGCCGGCCGAGACATTCATCCACTCGACCACCACGTTGCCGTTGAAGCGAGCCGGGTTCATCGGCCGCCGTACCAGAATCCGGGTGCGATACGAGGCCTTGGTCCCAGGCGCGATGGTCCACTTGCCGTTGCTCGGCTCGGACGTCGCCGTGAAGGCGGTGGCGGTGCCGGCGGCGAAGAACTCCTGTTGGACGTAGCCATTGGCGGCCAAATTCAGGGGATTGGCACTGAGCGGTTCAATGACCGATCCGGTGGTGATCGGTCCCGTGAAGGTGGCCATGGCCTGGTACGTCGAAGCCGGAGCGGCGGCTCCCGCCGCTGACGGGCCGAAGGAGCCCCCGCCAGTACCCAGGACGACGGTGGCAATCAACCCGGCCAAGGCCGTGATCGTTCGTGTCATGTGCCGCTTCATAGTGGTCTCCGTCCCCCTGGCCCGACGCTCCCGGTTCGCTCGTGCCCCGGGTCCAGTCGTGCCGGCAAGACCCTACATGCGGTGACTTCTCCTGTTACATCTCCCCTTCGGGAAAGAAGTTGACCCAGTTGCTCTGCATGGACGCGCCGTCGGCGATGATCGTCGAGCCGCTCACGTAGCGGGCCGCCGGGCAGCAGAGGAACAGAACCATGGCGGCCATCTCGTCGACCGTGCCCAGGCGAACGGAGGAGCCCACACTGACCAGCTCCTCGGCGAAGCTCTCCTCGGAAAAGCCGACCGTCTCCAGCTCGCCGGCGATCATGCCCGGCGTGGCGAAGGCGCCGGGGGCGAAGGCGTTGATGGTCACGCCGTGGCGCATCAGGTAGGGGGCCAATGTCTTGACCATGCTGACCACCCCGGCCCGGGCCGCCCCGGAGTGGACGAACATCGGTGCCCCCCGATCGAACGAGAAGGTGTGCACCACGTTGACGATGGAACCGAAACCGGCCTCGGCCATGGGCTGCATGAACCGGTTCGTCATGTTCCAGGTGCCATTGAGGTTGAGGTCGACCACGGCACGCCACCCGTTGTCGGAGACATCGGTGGGGAGCGAGGGGAATTGCCCTCCGGCGTTGTTGATCAAGAAGTCGACCTGGCCGTAGGTCGCGTAGGTGATGTCGCGTAGGGCCTCGACCTCATCGGCCTCCCTGATGTTGGTCGGAGCGGCGAGACAGCGACCGCCGACCTCCCCGACGGCGGCGACGACTTCGTCCAGGTTCGACTGGGTACGGCCGGCGATGACCACATTGGCCCCGAGCGAAGCGAACGAGAGCGCCACCTCCCGCCCGAGCCCGGTCCCGCCCCCAGTGATGACGGCCACCTTGCCGGCAAAGACACGGTCGGCGAAGACCGACACCCCTGGACCTCGACACCAACTCACCGGCGTTGGCTCAACCGGCGAAGTCCCAACTTCCGCCCTTCTCGTAGTGATGCAGCACGTTCTTGGCGATGAGGATGCGGTGCACCTCATCGGGCCCGTCGGCCAGACGCAGGGTTCGGGCCCCCAGGTACATGGCCGCCAACGGGAGATCGTTGGAGACGCCGGCCGCCCCCCACACCTGAATGGCCCGGTCGACCACCCGCGAGAAGGCCGCCGGCACGAACACCTTGATGGAGGAGATGTCGGTCCGGGCTTGCGGGTCACCCTGGTCGACCTTTTCGGCGGCGTGGATGGTGAGGAGGCGGGCGGTCTGTATGTCGGTATAGCTGTCGGCGACGAACCCCTGCATGAACTGCTTGTCCTTCAAGAGGCCGCCGTGGACCTGGCGGGTCAGGAGCCGCTCGATCATGAGGTCGAAGGCCCGCCACATCTGCCCGACTGAATTCATGCAATGGAAGATGCGCCCGGCCCCGAGGCGATCCTGGGCGGCCCGGTGCCCGTCGCCCACCTGACCCAATGCGTTCTCCACCGGCACGTGGACATCCTCATAGAGGACTTCGCAGTGGTCGGATGAGGCACTGCCCCAAATGCCGATGCCGCGGACAATGGTGACCCCCGGCGTCGACGTCGGGACGATGATCTGCACCATGCGGCCCGGCCGTTCGTCGTCGGGTTCGCCGGCCCGGCACATCACGATGAAGAAGTCGGCGGCCAAACCGTTCGACGTGAACCACTTGTGGCCGTTGATCACCCACTCGTCGCCCACTTGGACGGCACTCGTCTTGATCGAACGAGGATCCGACCCGGCATTGTCGGGCTCGGTCATCGAGAACCCCGACTGCATGGTCCCTTCGACCAGAGGAAGGAGCCACTTCTCCTTCTGCTCCTTCGTCCCGTACTTGGCCAGGACGGTCTGGTTGCCCGAATTGGGCGCCACCACACCGAAGAGGGAGGCCGCCCCGATGGCGTAGGCCAGTATCTCGTTCATGTAGGCGTGGGCCAGGAAATCGAGGCCCATGCCCCCGTACTCGGGAGGGAGGTGGGGAGCCCACAGACCCTCGGCCTTGACTCGCGCCTGCACCTTTTCCCGCAGCACCTTGCCCTCGGCCCGCTCGTCGTCACTGGCGTTGGTGCGCCGCCCCGCCCACAGTGCCGCCTCGTTGGGCACGATCTCCTCGTTGACGATCCGCGCCGTGCGCATCCGGATGTCATTGATGTGGTCGCTCAGGCCGGCGGTTGGCGTGACGGTGATCGGCATGGTGTGGTCCTTCGCAGTCTGGGTCCGGGGAACGGCGTGCCGCCGAGCCTACGCAGATTTTTCCGAGGGTTGTTGCTCGTGCGCCGTCCAGCGCCCGGTGAGGGCCCGCTCGTAGCGACCTCGCCCGACGAAGCTGATGGCCCAGCGCGCCAGGGCACCGAACCGGTTCTTGAAGCCGGTGAGGAAGGTGACGTGGACCACCAGCCACAGGAGCCATCCGATGAAGCCCCCGATCCGCAACGGCCCGATCTTGGCCACTGCCCGAAAGCGGGCGATGGCCGCCAGCGTGCCCAGGTCGCGGTAGTGGAACGGCCTCATGACGTCGTAGCCCTTGAGCCGCCGTCGAATGGTGTGGGCCGCGTGCGCCCCGGACTGCATGGCCACTTCGGCCACGGCCGGGAGGTCGTCCAGGGCCATCATGTCGCCTACCACGAACACCTCGGGGTATCCCGGTACCGAGCAGTCGGGGTTCACCCGGACGCGGCCACTGCGGTCGACGGGGATGCCGGTCTTCTCGGCGAGCCGGGCGGCGAGGGGCGAAGCCCCGGTCCCGGCCGCCCAGATCTTGGTCGCAGCCGGGATCTCCTCGATCGACCCATCGGACTGGGTGATGCGCACGCAGTGGGCGTCCATCCCGGTGACCATCGCCCCGAGGTGGACCTCGATGCCCAATCTGGTCAGATCCCGCCGGGTGATGCGCGAAAGCCGCTCGCCCATGGTGGACACCAGCGCGTCACCACCCTCGACCAGGACGACGCGGGTCTGCGAAGGGTCGATGCGCCGATAGTTGCGCCGAAGGGCCCGACTCGAGAGCTCTTTGAGCTGCCCCGCCATCTCAACGCCGGTGGGACCCCCGCCGACCACGACGAAGGTCATCAGGGCCCGACGCCTCTCTTCGTCGGTTTCGGCTTCGGCCTCTTCGAAGGCGCCGAAGATCTGGCCGCGGAGGTAGAGGGCGTCGTCCAGCGACTTCATGCCCGACGCCCGGCGCCTGAAGTCGTCGTGACCGAAGTACGAGGTCACCGCCCCTCCGGCCACGATGAGGCTGTCGTAGCTGATGGTGACCGGGTGGTCGAGCTCGGTGACGGCGAGCTGGCGAGCGGCCGGATCGATGTGCTCCACCTCGCCCAGGACGATGCGCATGGAGTTGTAGTTGCGGAAGATGTCGCGGATAGCCGGGGCGATCTGACCTTCCGAAAGGATCCCGGTGGCCACCTGATAGAGGAGTGGTTGGAAGAGATGGTGATTGGTGCGGTCAATCAGGGTGACCCGCACCGGTACCCGCCGGAGGGCCTTGGCGGCGAACAAGCCACCGAAGCCTGAGCCGATGATCACCACATGGTGCCGCTCGTCAACCTGGTGGTTGATCACACGAACTCCTTGATGACTTCTTCGACGTATCGAGCCACGGGGAGGTGTTCAAGCTCACCTCTGGTGAACCACCGGGCGTCGTCGGTGGTCCCATTTTCTTCGGCCCGCAGCGTCCCCGTCCACTTGGCCACCCGGTAGATCAACCGCAGGGTGTGCAGGCTCGTGCCTTCGGGCAGCTTGCGCACGTCGGAGAGGACCGTCAGGAGGGGCCCGAGCACGACGCTCAGCCCGGTTTCCTCTTTGATTTCACGGTGGAGGGCCTGGGTCGGATGCTCACCGTGCTGAATGCCGCCACCGGGGAGGAACCAGCGACCGCGCAGGCTCAAGGACGGCGCCGCCCGGGCCAGGAGAAGGCGGTCCTCGTCGTCGACACACACCCCGTAGGCGGCCACCCGCTGGCGATCTGGCACCCCTGCATGCTGACGTCACCTACCCCAAACTGCAAAGTCCGAAGCCGGGTACCCTGAGGCGGCGGCCGGCCCGGCCATTGGAACGAAGGAGCACCGGCGTGGACACGGCAAGCGAACTGGAGGCCATCCGTCGGCTGAAGTACGCCTACTTCCGGAACCTGGACCTCAAGCAGTTCGACCAGTTGGGGCAGCTCCTGACCATCGACGCGACGGCGGCCTACGAGGATGGCAAGACGAGGCTCGATGGGCGAGCGGCCATCGTGGCCTGGCT
This sequence comes from Acidimicrobiales bacterium, assembly GCA_035947875.1. Classification (GTDB taxonomy): domain Bacteria; phylum Actinomycetota; class Acidimicrobiia; order Acidimicrobiales; family RAAP-2; genus Bog-473. The sequence goes on along the minus strand of DASZJQ010000091.1, from coordinate 15,146 downwards.
GAGCGAAGCGCTGGGGAGCCAGGGCATCGTGACCGAACACCACGGGCATCACCCCGAGATCGACTTCACCTCGGACGTCGCCGCCACCGGTACCTGGTACCTTCAGGACCGGGTCATCGTTCCCTTTGCCGACATCGAGATCGCCGGGACCGCGTTCTACAGCGACCGCTACACCAAGACGGACGAGGGGTGGCGCATTGCCCACACCGGGTACATGCGGGTGTTCGAGGAGCACCGCGCCCACTCGACGCTGGCGCTGCATACCTTCAGCTCGCGCTTTGATCCCGGCTGATCGGGTCCGGACAGGTCGAGTGGGCCGGAGGGGGCATCGCCCCAAGCGCCAATTCACAGACCCGTCTAAGAGCCGCTAAGGGCGCTCCGCCGGGCTGATGGTGAAGCCGGGGTCGAACAGCGTGGTCGGTTCCAGGATCTTCTCGATCTCGGTCACAAAGTCGGCTTCGAGGTGGATATCCAAGGCCTTGACGTTCTCGGCGATCTGCTCGGGACGGCTGGCTCCGATGATGGCACTGCTGACATTCTGGTTCCGCAGGACCCACGCCAGGGCCACCGCAGCGGGGGTGTACCCGGCTTGGCGGCACACCTCGGCGTAGGCCTGCACCGGCTTGAGCACCTCGTCGCGTAGCAACCAGGACATCTCCCCGCCTTCAATGCCGAGGGCACGCGACCCTTCCGGGGGAGTGGCCCCGCCGGGTAGGTACTTCCCGGTCAGCACCCCCTGGGACAGGGGTGACCAGACGATCTGACCGATCCCTTCCGCTTCGCTGAGCGGCACGACCTCAGCCTCGATGACCCGCCAGAGCAGGGAGTACTGGGGTTGGTTCGAGATGATGCGATCGAAGCCCATCTCGTCGGCCAGGCGCAGCGCGTCGGCGATCTGCTCGGCGGTCCACTCGGACACGCCGATGTAGTGCACTTTGCCCTGGCGCACCAGGTCATCAAAGGCTCGGAGCGTCTCTTCCAACGGGGTGGCGTAGTCGTAGCGGTGGGCTTGGAGCAGATCGACGTGGTCGGTCTGGAGTCGTTCCAACGATGCGTGCAGGGACTCGATGATGTGCTTGCGCGACAGGCCGCGGTTGTTGGGATTGGGACCGGTGGGCCAGTAGACCTTGGTGAAGATCTCGATGGAATCGCGACGCACGCCCTTGAGCGCCCGTCCCAACACCGACTCGGCCCGACCGATGGCGTATGCGTCGGCCGTGTCGAAGGTGGTGATGCCGGCTTCGAGCGAGGCCTTGACGCACGCCAGCGCGGCTTCCTCCTCCACCTGGCTGCCGTGGGTGATCCAGTTGCCGTAGGACAACGAGGAGACGAGCATGCCTGATTTTCCGAGGTGCCGATAGTTCATGGCGGGACTGTACCCGGTGGTCCTATGTGGTCCTACGCTCTCTGTCGGTGGCGTTCGACGAACCCGATCTCGAGACCGCCGGTTCGGCCGGTGACACCGACCCGGCGCCGAGCCCGGGGGCGATGCTGCGCGTGCACAAGGCGCTGGCTATCCCCATGAGCGAGTTCACCTGGCGGGCCACCACATCGGGAGGGCCAGGAGGCCAGCACGCCAATCGCACGTTGAGCCGGGTGGAGGTCCAATTCGAGGTGGCGAACTCCTCGACCTTGGGGCCCCGGCAACGGGCCCGTCTGCTCGGCCGGTATGGCCCGACCGTGCGGGCGGCGGCGTCGGAGTCGCGGTCGCAGTCCCGCAATCGCCAGGCCGCGTTCGAGCGCATGGCGGTCAAGCTGGCCGAGGGCCTCCGGGTCGATCCGACTCGGCGGCCAACCAGGCCGACCAAGGGATCACAGATCCGACGCGTGGAGGCGAAACGACGGCGTTCGGAAACCAAGAAGGGACGCCGCTCGCCCAGCGAGCACGATGACTGAACCCCCGGCCGGTCACGACTCCCGGCCCGGTGCCGACTCCCCAGCATGTTCCCGACCGGGTCCTCCGCTCAGGTCTTCAGGCCGAGCGGGGCCACGGCCGCGGCCAGACCGGAATCGAGCAGCCCGAGCAGTTCGGCGTCATCGTCGGCGCGGGGTCCCCGCAGGGCGGTGAGAGCGGCATAGCCGTGGGCCACCAGGTCAGCGTCCTCGGTGGTCTCGGCCAACCCGAGGTCGCCGGCCCGGGGTACCGCCGACCCGACGGTCAGGACGATCTCGCCGCGATCCGACGTGCCGCCGTCCATGATGGCCTGTGCTCCTTCGGCCGCGGCCGGGCCCTCCATCTCGGGTCGGTTGGGGGCGTCCCGGTCGCCGGCGCCGGTGGCCGCCTTGATGAGCCCGGCGCCGCTGACCCGGGCCCACCGCAGCCCGAGGATCTTGTCCAGAGGCAGAGCCGGGACGTTGAGATTGAGCACGGTCCGCACGGGCGCGGCGACCAGGACGGGGATGAGGGACACGGCCAGGTCGGCGGCCGATTCCCAGGGGTCGGGCGTCACCCCGGCTCGCAACGAGACGGCCAGCGCGCTGATGCCCAGCTGCGACGCGGTCAATGCCGCGCCCACGGTGCCCGAGTGCAGCACCGACCGGCCGACGTTCACCCCGTGGTTGATGCCCGAGAGCACCAGGTCGGGCTTGGGGCCGACGGCCCCGAGAGCGCCGGCGATGACCGAGAGGGCGGGTGAGGCATCGAGCCCGTAGGCCTCGACTCCTTCGGCGCCTTCGACCCTGGCCCGGGCGTAGGGAATGGCGGTGCGGTCGGTGACCGAGCCCACAGCGGCGGCGGCTCCGCTGTAGTTCGAGCTGGGGGCCACCACCACGATCTGGTGGGAGGGTCCGCCTTCGCCGGCCACGGTGTCGACCCAGCGCACCAGCGCCCTGGTCAGGGCGGCGAGACCCGGCGCGCCCACGCCGTCGTCATTGGTGATCAGGATCCTCACGTGTGCGGACCTTACCGCCCGCACCGGGGACCAGGGGACCGTTCCGCCCGGTCGTCACGCCTTGTTCGGGGCTGGGTTACCGACCCGTCACCGTCGGCCGAGCACGGGCAATCCACACCACGGTCGCTGGTCTGCTTCAATTCAGTCGCCATGTCCTCGAGCACGCCGCAGATCTCCGTCGCCTCACCGACGGGGCAGCAGTGGCGCATCGGGCATGGCGAGCAGGAGGTCGTGATCTGCGAGGTGGGCGCCACCCTGCGGGTGTACAACGTCGGGACCAACCACGTCATCGACGGCTTCGGACCGGCGGAATGGTCCCAGAGCGGGCGGGGTCAGATCCTGGCTCCGTGGCCCAACCGGCTGGCCGATGGTCGCTACACCTTCAACGGGGTCACGGCCCAAGCCGCACTCAACGAGCCCGAACGTCACAACGCCATTCACGGCCTGGCACGCTGGTTGCCCTGGACCCTCCAGACCCGCCACCAGAATCAGCTCTCGCTGCGCCTGCAACTCCACCCGTCGCCGGACTACCCGTTCTCGCTCCTGCTGGAGTTGTCCTACCGGGTCGGTCGTGACGGCCTGACCGTGAAGACGACCGCCAGCAGCGTGGACGAGGGTCCGGTCCCCTTCGGCCTCGGTTTCCACCCTTACCTCACGGCCGGGCCCGAAACGGTCGACGGGGCCATTCTCCAGCTGCCGGCCCACCAGACGCTGGATCTGGACGACCGTGGTCTGCCCACGGGCGGCCTGACCGCGGTGGCGGGTACCGAGCTGGACTTCACCAACTCGCGCTTCGTCGGCCCGACCGTGCTCGATACGGCGTTCACCTCACTCGACCGTGACGCCGACGGCCGGGCTTGGGCCAGCCTCGATGTGCCGGGCGGGGCCAACGGCGCCGCGCTGTGGACCGACCCCGGCTTCCCCTATCTCATGGTCTATACGGGCGACACCTTGGGTGAGGTGCCCCGGCGCCGGCGAGCCGTGGCCATTGAGCCCATGACCTGCCCGCCCAATGCGCTGCGCACCGGCAAGGATCTGATCTCCCTGGAACCGGGAGCGGAGTGGTCCGCCAGCTGGGGCATCGTGCCGCGATGACCATGACCGGGAACGTGGCCCTGGTGACGGGCTCGAGCAGCGGCATCGGTGCCGCCGTGGCCCGCGCCTTCGCCGACGCCGGGGCCGGTGTCGTCATCAACTCGTCGAGGTCGGTGGCCGAGGGCGAGGCGGTCGCCGCGTCGCTCCCCGACGCCGTGTACATGCAGGGTGACATCACCGACCCGGAGGCGGCGCAGCAGCTCGTCACGGCCGCCCTGGAGCGCTGGGGTCGTCTCGACACGCTGGTCAACAATGCGGGGACGACCGCGGTGATTCCCCACCACGACCTGGAGGCGGCCTCCGTCGACGTGTGGCGGCGCATCTTCGAGGTCAATGTCTTCGGCACCTGGTCCCTGACCGTCGCCGCGTTGCCGGCCCTGCGCGAGGCCAAGGGCTCGGTGGTGAACGTGTCGTCGCTGGCCGGGGTCCGGCCCACCGGCTCCTCCATTCCCTACGCGGCCAGCAAGGCGGCGCTCAATCACATGACGGTGCTGTTGGCCAAGGTGGTGGGCCCCGACGTCCGGGTCAACGCCGTGGCGCCCGGACTGGTCGACACGCCGTGGACCGCGGATTGGGACTTCCTGCGCGAGGCCGTGGCCCAGACCGCCCCGCTCAAGCGGATCGGCCAGCCCGAAGATGTGGCCGAGATCGTCGTGGCCCTGGCCCGGTCCTCCTATGTCACCGGTCAGATCGTGGGTGTGGACGGCGGCCTGTCCATCGCCACCTGATCCGCCGGCACACGGTGCAGTCGCACCGGCAGGGCTGCCCCGGTGTCCGGGCGGCCGCTCACCGATCGGCTGCAGCGGGTGCCGTCTGACTGCCCGAGGTCAACCAACGCATCGTGGCCGACACGGCGCGGGTCAGGGGGATGACGGTGGTGGTATCGAGCAGCAGATCGAGCGACGAGGGGGCGGAGAGTTTGAGCTCGCGGCGGGCCCACGGGGGCAGGATGCTGACGCCCGCCGCGAGCAGGACGGCGTAGACGGCCCGCTCCTCGGGGCGAGTGGCCACGCCGCGGCGCAGCCAGTCTCGGGCCTGAAGCGCTTGCGCGCCGGCGTAGAGCTCAGGTCGGATCCGGCCGAAGTAGCCCTCCACTTCGAGGTGGGAGCGGGGCACCCATTCGGCCCCCAGGGACATGGCGACGGGAGCCACCTCGGCGTAGTACGCATCACACTGCTCCGGGGACAGCGGGTGCGGACCGAAGCGGCGGCTGGACTCCAAAAAGCTGCTCATTTCCGCCACGTGGATGAAGGTCACCAGCTCGGGGTCGGCGGCGCTGTAGGCCCGACCGTCGGGCGCCACCCCCTTGACCCGTCGGTGCACGCGCTGGACCTGGGCAATGGCCTGCTCGGCATCGCCCACGCTGCCGAAGGTGGTGGTGCCCACGAAGGTCGCCGTCCGGCGCAACCGCCCCAACGGATCACTCTGGTAGTTGGAGTGTTCGGCCACACCGGCCATGGCCAGCGGATGGAGTGACTGCAGCAGGAGCGCGCTGATGCCGCCGATGAGCATGCTGGGGAGATCGCTGTGGACCAGCCGGGCCACCCCGTCGGGAGGCAGGAAGGACAGCTCGGGATCGAGGCAGCGAGGGGGCGGTTTGGACGTGCCGCTGATGGACCGGCGCAGGTCGTTGGTGTAGCTGACCCGGACCGGTGTGGTCAGGCCGTCAACCAGACGCAGCGGAATGGCCGAGGCCGCCCGGCCGAGCGCCGAGGCCATCTGTACCGGATTGAGGACCTGGTGGAAGACCGGGTTCACGATGGCCATGCCCAGAGCTTGGCACGGGGGCGCGTGGCAGAGTGGGGCATGCGCTTCGTCGTTTTCGGTGCGGGTGCCATCGGGGGACTGGTCGGGGGCCGCCTCTTCCAGGCCGGATCGGAGGTCACGCTCATGGCGCGGGGGGCCCACGCCGACGCGCTGCGTTCGGGACTGGTGCTCGAGTCGCCCGATGAGACGGTCACGCTGCCCGTCCCGGTGGTCACCGCCGCGGCCGAGGTGACGTGGACCGACGACACGGTCGTCCTCCTCTCGGTCAAGGGCCAGGACACCGACGCCGCCCTGGCCCAACTGACGTCCGCGGCCCCGCCGGGGACCGCGTTGGTCTGCATGCAGAACGGCGTGGAGAACGAGCGACGGGTGCTTCGGCACTTCCCCAATACCTACGGCATGTGCGTCATGAGTCCGGCCACCCATCTGCGGCCCGGGGTGATCCAGGCCCACTCGGCGCCCGTCTCGGGATTGTTGGACCTCGGCCGGTATCCCGCCGGGATCGATGCCGTGGGGCAGGACATCGCCGATGCCCTCGACGCCACCGCCTTCCAATCGGTGGCCCGGCCCGACATCATGCGTTGGAAATACCGCAAGCTCCTCATGAACCTGGCCAACGCCTCCGAGGCGCTGTGCGGGCCCGAGGTTCGGTACACCCCGGTGACCAAGGAGGCTCAGCGAGAGGGCAACGAGGCGCTGGCCGCCGCCGCCATCGATGTCGCCACGGCCGAGGAGGACCGGGAGCGGCGGGCCGACCACCTTCAGATGCGCGCCACCAATTCCGGCGAGTGGACCGGGGGATCGAGTTGGCAGAGCCTGGCCCGGGGTACGGGGTCGATTGAGGCCGAGTTCCTGAACGGCGAAGTCGTCCTTCTGGGGGCGCTCCATGGCGTGGCCACGCCGGTCAACGCCCTCTTGCAGCGCTTGGCCGTGCTGGCCGCATCCGAAGGGCGCCCGCCTGGCTCGATGAGTGTGGAGCAGTTGAACGAAATGGCAGGGCTCCGTGCCGAGTGAGCGCGCCGCCGCCCTGGCCGACGAGTTTGCGGCCGCGAACGATGCGGCCATCGCCTTGGCCGAGTCGTGTTCGGAGTCCCAATGGCGGACCGTGGTTCCCGGCGAGGAATGGACGGTGGGTGTGGTGCTCCATCACGTTGCCGAGGGCCACGCCCAGGGGGCGCGCTGGTTGCGGTCCATGGCGGCCGGCGATGGCGTGGCCGACACCGGTGACGACATCGACCGGCACAACATCACCCACGCCGAGCAATGGTCCGACGTGAGCGTGGCCGACACGGTGGCGTCGCTGCGGGACAACGGAACGCGGACCGAAGCACTCCTGCGGGCGTTGACCGACGAGGAATTGGACCGGACCGCCCCGTTCGGACCGGCCGGGGGTCGGCTGTTTCCGGTGGCGCAACTGGCGGCGGTGGCGTCCGGCCATCCCCGGGGTCACCTGGCCCACGCCCGGGAGGCACTGGATGCGTCTGGTCGAAAGAGCGCAACGAACGCTACGAACGCGCAGAACACCTAATCGGCGTGCAGTGCGGCCCGCATCTCGTCGGCCGGTTCGGGAACGACTGGGCCGGGCGTCGTGCCGATGGTTACCCGGTGCACCACACCGGTGAAGGGAGCCGGCGGGGCGTAGCGGCGCGAGACTGGAAATCCGCTGTCGTAGCCGATGCGTAGCCCGGTGCCACCGTGTTGGAGCGCCAAGGGGAGCATGCCGTCCACGGTGATCTGATCGACCGGCGCGTCATTGACGGTCAGCGCCATGTGGCCCGGGCCGCCCGCGTCACCGAGGCTGTAGGTCACGGTCAGGCGACACGATCCGGCCGGTGCAGGCATGGGCGTACTGAGGTGCAGCACATCGGCCGACCGGGCGAACGCGAAGTGCACCGAACCCTCGGTCACGAAGAGCGCGAAACCGCCGAACCAATCCCCCATGGCACAGACGACGCCCTCGGTATCGGCGCCGATGGTGTCGATGTCGGCGGCTATTTCGAAGCCGCCCCATAGCAACGGGATCGATTCGTCGTGCACGGGTCCGCCGCCCGGATGAAAGGTCTGCGTGGCGCCGGCCGGGTAGGGCGAACCAATGAACCCGGAGAACCGGTCCAACATGCCGTCGGAGATCGGCAGCACCTGGTTGCGTTCCGCTTCGGTCGACCACAGCGCGGTCAACTGGCGCAATCGATCCGGTTCCGCTTCGGCCCGGTCCACCGCTTCGGAGAAGTCCTCCGACAGGTTGAAGAGCTCCCACCGGTCGTCATCGAAGTCGCGACTCCCAATGGCCAGCTCCTCCTCGTCCAGGACGCCGGTGCTGATGTGATTCGTCGTGGCCTTCCACCCCTCGTGGAAGATCGACCGCGAGCCCAACATCTCGAAGTACTGCGTGCGATGGAACTCAGCGGCCCCCGGGTCCTCCAGCGCGGCCACGAGGCTCGTGCCATCCATCACCTGTTGGGGGACGCCGTCCACCTGCGCGGGGGCGTCGATGCCGACCGCTTGGAGAATGGTGGGCAGGAGATCGACCACGTGGGTGAACTGCGAGCGCACCGTCCCGGGCTGGGCGATCCGTCCAGGCCAGTGCACGATGAGCGGCGTGCGGGTGCCCCCGAGCCAGGTGTACCGCTTCCAGAGTTTGTGCGGCGTGTTGCCGGCCCAGGCCCAGGCCCACGAATAGTGGTTGTAGGTGCTGAACCCACCCCAGTCGTCGTAGGCGGCCAGGTTGGCGGACACGGACTCGGGCAGGTGGGCGGTGAACCGGTGCTCGTTGACGCTGCCGTGCTTCCCTCCCTCGGCACTGGCCCCGTTGTCGGAGAAGACCATGACCAGTGTGTTCTCCAGGAGTCCCTGGTCCTCTAGGGAGGACAGGACCCGTCCGACCTGCGCATCGGTGTGGGTGAGGAAGCCGGCAAAGACCTCTTGTTGGCGAGCGTGCATCCGTCGTTCGTCGGCGCTGAGGTCATCCCATCCCTGGACCCAGCTCGGCCGTGGGGTGAGCACGGTGTCCTCCGGCACGACCCCGGCCGCCCGCTGACGGGTGAAGACCTCTTGGCGCCAGGCGTCCCAGCCCTGGTCGAATTTCCCGCGGTAGGGGGCAACCCACTCGGGCGCCACATGGTGGGGTGCGTGCATGGCCCCGGGGGCGAAGTACAAGAAGAACGGTTTGTGGCGCGCTGCCTGCTGCTGGTCCTGCACCATGCGAATGGCCTGGTCGGCCAGGTCCTCGCTGAGGTGATACCCCTCCTCCGGTCGTCGAGGCGCCTCGATGTAGTGGTTGTCGCAGACCAGGTTCGGTGCCCAGTGGTTGGCGTCACCCTGCAGGAACCCGTAGTACCGCTCGAAGCCCACGCCCAGCGGCCAGGTGTCGAACGGACCGGCCGCCGAGCGGTGCCAGCGTGGAGTGAGGTGCCATTTCCCCACGGCCATGGTCGAATAGCCGACGTCACGGAGCAGGCGAGGGAGGGTGGCGGCCGACTTCGGCAGGCGGGCCGAGTAGCCCGGGTAGGCCAAGGGGATGTCGGCGAGAAAGCCCATCCCGACCGCGTGATGGTTTCGTCCCGTGAAGAACGAGGCGCGGGTGGGGGAGCACAATGAGGTGACGTGAAAGCGGTTGAAGGCGGCGCCGCTGCCGGCCAGCCCGTCCAGATGGGGTGTGGCGATGTCGGAGCCGAAACTCCCGAGATGGCCGAACCCGGTGTCGTCCAGCACGATGGCCACCACATTGGGTGCGCCGGTCGGCGGTTTGGGATCGACGGGCCATCGGGGTGTTGACTCCGCCGGGGTGAATCCGATCTGCTGCGGGGTTTCGACCGGGCTCATCGGGCAAGGCAGATGTCAGCGAGGAAAGGCATGGCGACAGGGTAGGGCACGGCCGATCCGGCGCCCATCGAGAGGCGGGAGTAGCCTGGTTCCATGCAGGGACACCTGCCACCGCCTCCACAGCCGCACGTCCCTATAGGCCTCGCGCCCGTGATCGGCTACATGGCGACGCGCGAGCCCCAGCCCCTTGAAGAGCGGGATCCGGCCGATCTCGAATGGTGGGAGGTCGACGACCTCGACGAGGAGGAATGGGTGCCGGGACGTCAGAGATTCATGAAGATCACGGCCATCGTTCTGTCGGTCTCACTCCTCTTGGCCGGAGTCGGCACTGTGCTCGAGATCGTCCTGTCGGCCAAGTAACGCGCCGACCCGTCGAGTCCCACCCGTTCTAAGCGGCCTGATCACGCGGCCTGACCAAGCGGCGTGATCAAGCGGCCTGATCACGCGGCCTGATCAGAGCAACTGGGAGCTCTCGGTGCGTAGCCAGTCGCGAGCTCGGTGCCGAACGTAGGGCGTGCGCAGTTCGAGGGCATGCTCGCAGCGCGCCGAGTACGCCATGACCCACACGGCGGCGCTCCGAGCGGCTGACAGCTCCGATGCCGACAGTGGGGTGCCACGGGCGGCACCGAAGGCGCCCAGGTACCGTTCAATTTCCGCACTGCCCGGAGCCAGGACGTCGGCCGTGCTGCCGGTCGAACGCCACGTCGCGGCCGATTGGCCGGCCACCACCGCCTCGGAGGCCACCGAGAGACTGTCCCAGTCGTAGACGGCGCAGACACCGTGCTCATTGAAGCGGACGTTTCGAGCGGACCAGTCCATGTGGGCGATCACCGGGGGACCGTCGGCGCGTTCCCGCTGCACCCAGGCGGCCCGGGCGATCTCGTCGATCCACTCCGCTCCGTCGCTGGTGCCGGGGAAGTCGAACCCGGGACTGTGGGGCGTCGGGTAGAGATCGCCGGGGGCGATGCGAAAGGGGTGGAGGTCCAGGCCGTCCGTCTTTTCGCCACTGGCGGCACGCAGCAGGCGCACCAGACCTGCACTCGATCGCTCCAAGAGCGCATCGCCCTCGGGCCGGTGGGGGCCCGGATCCGGCAGAAACGACTCGATCGTGGCCAGCCCGTGGCCGAAGGGGAGCGGCCCGGCGATGGGCGAGGGGCAGGGGAAGCCGCTCTGGTGAACGGCCCGTTGCACGCGCTGGGTGGCCCGCAAGAACGGCAGCTCCCAATGTGGTTGGTACGCCTTCAGGACGACCGACCGGCCATCGGTGAGGTGAAGGCCCAGCACGCAGCCCGCCGAGGCGCCATAGAAGACGCCGCCATCCACCGCGACGCCCAACAGGTCCTCGACGGTGCGGGCGACGAGGGTGGCCATCTGGTCGGCATCGGTGGTGCCGAAGATCACCCGTTCGACCCAGCCCATCGACGCCTCGGAGTGACGACGCAGGAGATCGGGGAGGGGCGCGGTCACGGCGTGCCCTGTCGGCGAACCAAGCGGTGACCGGGTGCGATGGCGTCGATTAGTCGATGCGTCCGATCCGGCGGAGCCATCCGGTGGTCAGGCGCAGGCCGTCATCGAGGCTGATCGGGTCGTACCCCAGTCGCTTGTAGGTCTTGGTCTCGGTCAATGGTCGGGCGCGGCCGGACTTCCCAGCAGCGGCCGCGCCCGCCGCGATGGCCACCAGCGTCGGCCCGAAGATCTCGGCCAGCTCGGGGTCATCGGACGGCTCGATGTCCTCCACACGGTGGTCGAGGCCGGCCAGCTCGCACAGCCGGTTGCAGGCGTTGGCGATGCTCACCACGTCCTCGGGGCGGCCGTCGAGCATGTAGCGCTCGCCCGACACGCCGAGATCGAGGGCGAGGATGCAGCCCCGGGCGATGTCCTCGCCGAAGACCCAGCTGACCGGGAACTTGAGGTAGCGCGTGAGACGCTGACGGAGCGCCGACACCAGGACCCGGTTGAAGCTCGTCTTGCCGAGGGCGTTGCTGGCGACGGGGGAGGGGCCGAAGATGGCACCGGGGTGGGTGCTGACCACGTCCTGGCCGGCGGCGGCGCGGGCCATGGCATCCTGGAAGGCCGCCATTTTGGTGATCGTGTAGGGATCTGAGCTCGGCTCTTTGGACACCGGGGCGTCCTCGCGGTCGAGGCCGCCGGAGGTGTCGAAGAACGTGCCGGTGCTCACCGCCACCACCCGTCGGAGGCCGAGCCTCTCGGCGGCGTCGAGCACGTTCTTGGTGCCGTTGACGTTCACCATTTCGAAGTCGGCCAGGTTCTGGCTCGCCCCGCCCAGCAGGGCGGCACAGTGGATGGCCGACTCGCTGCCGGTGGCGCCCCGGAGGACGTCGGCTGCGTCGGTGACGTCGCCGGTCACCACCTCGACCCCCAGGTCGGCCAGGGGAGCGGTGTCGGCTTCGGCCCGGGCCAAGGCCCGGACACCGTCGCCCCGCTCGATCAGGAGCTTGCAGATATTGGCGCCGGCCAATCCGGTGGCGCCGGTGACAAAGACCGTCTGACTCACGCTGAAGCTTGCTCCGGCGTCGCCGCGAATTCGGCGTCAACCTGCGAAGGATCGAAGTGGATCACCGGTTCGCTGGTGCCGAACACATCGAGGGTATGGATGAAGCGGTGCACACCCATGGTGTTGGCGCAGGAAAAACCCAGCTCGACGATTTGCGCGGCCGTGAAGACCTCGCTCAGTTCGCGGTACACCTCGTCGTCAATGGCGTGGTGATCGGCCGAGAGGAGGTCCAGGAACTGAATGGCCAGTCGTTCTTGCTCGGTCAGGCTCCCGTGTCCGGGGGCGATGAGGCAGGCCACGTCCTCGTCGGTGATGGAGTCGTGCTTGCGGGATTGCATGCACGGCTGGCACTCGCCCAGTTGGGCGCTGCGGATGCGGATGAGCTCATGGATGCGGGCGCCCAGCAGCGTGTTCTTGCCGAATGCGCTCCGCGCCATGCTGGTCATGACGATCTGCGCCGTCTTGTAGGCGAAGATCTGAAGAGGGACCGCAGTGGCGTACGTCCCGTCGGCGACGCCCTCTTCGATGATGCGGCGTGGCTCCGGCGCCAGTGCTTCCAACGGAATCGGCTCTATCCTCGGCACTGGGCCCCCTTTCGGCGGGCCTGGCCGGTCCGCCTTCGTCGTTGCTCGAGCGTACCTACGTGCTCGGGCGTCCCTACTGTACTGTCGGCCGCATGACCTTGAACCAATCGTCGGTCCTGCTGACCGACCGAGTGGCGGTCGTGACCGGCGGCGGCTCGGGCATCGGTCGCGGCATTGCCCGCGGCTTGGCTGCCTTCGGCGCCAAGGTGGCGATCTGGGAGCGGGATCCCGAGACGGCCGCCGCCGCCGGGGAGGAAGTCGGCGGACTCGGCATCACGGCGGACGTGCGTGAGTCGGACCAGATCGATGCCGCGCTGGCCCGTACGACCGCTGAGCTGGGGCCGGTCAGCATTCTGGTGAACAATGCCGGCGCCGTCTTCCTCTCGCCCATCCTCGAGACGTCGGAGAACGGGTTCGATGCCCTCTACCGGGCCAACCTCAAGCACGTCATTCTGTGCACGCAGCGGGTCGCCCGGGGGATGGTGGAGACCGGCCGAGGCGGCAGCATCATCAGCGTGACCTCGATCGAGGGGGTGCGGGCCGCCCCGGGCTACGCCGCCTATGCCGCGGCCAAGGCCGGCGTCATCAACTTCACCAAGACGGCGGCCCTCGAATTCGCCCCCCACGGCATCCGGGTCAACGCCCTGGCGCCCGACATCACCATGACCGAGGGGCTGGCGTCGGTGGCACCACCTGGAGCCGAGAAGCAGTTTGGCAATACCGTTCCGATGGGCCGGGCCGGCCATGTCGACGACCTGGCGGGCGCCGCCGTCTTTCTGGCTGGGGATCTCTCGACCTACCTGACCGGCCAGACGTTGCACGTGGACGGCGGGACCCAGGCGTCGTCGGGCTGGTACCACCACCCGGATACCGGGTCCTACGTGCTGGGACCCTCCTGAGGAAAGGAACCGCCTGAGCGAAGCAACGGCCTGAGTTAGCGAAGCAACGGCCTGAGTTAAGGAACGACCGACCCGAAGGAGCGAGCGGGCTAACCCTCGTCGGCCTGCCCGACGTGGCCGGCATGGACGGACATGCCGCCATCGATGGCGATCATCTGCCCCGTGATGTATTTCGATTCGTCCGAGGACAAGAAGACAACGAGGTCGGCGATGTCGTCGGGCTCGCCCAGGTGGGGCGTGAGGGTGGCCCGGCTCAGTGACGCCAGGGCGTTTTCCGGAATGTGCGCGCGCACGGCATCGGTGATGATGAGCCCGGGCACGATCGTGTTGGCCCGGATGTTCTTCTTGCCGTGGCTGGTGGCCACGTACATGGTCAGCGTGTGGACGCCCGCCTTCGAAACCCCGTAGGCCGTACGCACCCGGTCGCCGCTGAAGGCGGCGCCGGACGACATGTTGATGATGGAGCCGCCACCGTGCTTCTCCATTTCGGGGATGGCGTGCTTGCACGTGAGCATCTGACTGCTCAGGTTGACCGAGATGGCCCGGTCCCAGACGTCAAGTGACAACTCGGTGACGGCGGTGTCACGCGAGAGGAAGTCACTCTCGGTCAAGGCCGCGTTGTTGTGGAGCACATCGAGTCGGCCGAAGGCGGCGACGGCCGCTGCGACCATGGCGACGACGGCGGACTCCTGCGAGAGGTCGGTCTGCACGCCGACGGCCTGGCCGCCCGCCGCCTTGATCTCTGCGGCCACCCGGTCAGCGCCTTCGCCGTTGATGTCGACGACGGCCACCGCGGCGCCTTCGCGCCCCAGCTTGCGTGCGGTCGCCCCGCCGATGCCCCCCGCCCCACCGGTCACGATGGCCACTTTGTCCTGCAGTCGTCCCATGGCGAGATCATCGCACTGCAGGAGATCGCGCAGGAATTCGGAGAACCGGCCTAGCGCAGTCCCTCGAGAAATCGCATCACGAGGCGCCCGGCCCGCTCGCGTTCTTCGTCGGGGTTCGCGGCCGCTCCCACGGCCAATCCGGCTTCGCTCGTCGCGGCGAGAAACATTCGGGCGGTGAGATCGTCGGACGGGATGTCAATGAGACCGTCCTGAGCCAGACCTTGGAGGCTCGCTGTGACGAGGCCCAGGAAGTAATTCTCCTCGAGCTCCTTCCAACGGGTCCAGCCCAGAGCGGCCGGAGCCTCCTCCAGCGCGATGCGCCGGAAGTCGGGGTGGCCACACTCGGTCAGGAAGGTATCGACTCCCGCCCGCACGATGCCCCACGGATCGGCGATGCCGGTCACGCCCACGATCACCTTGGCCAGCAGCCGCTCTTCCATGACGATGAACGTCGCCTCGAAGAGCTCCGATTTATCGGCGAAGTGGTGGTAGACGGCGCCCTTGGAGACCCGGGCCGACTCGGCGACGGCATCGATGCTGGTCTTGGCGAACCCGTCGACCGTGAACCGCTCGATCGCCGCCGCCACGATGGCCGCTCGAGTCGTCTCGGCGTATTCCTCCCGGCGACCCTTGACAGCCATGACCCACTACTTTACATTGACTGACTATGAGTATTTTACCGACTA
>DASZJQ010000090.1:0-11284 GCA_035947875.1 Acidimicrobiales bacterium | reverse complement strand
GAAGTGGGAATCTTCGAGATGCGCGACGACGGGCTTCGGGCCGTCCCCGATCCCGGCCAGCTGCTGCTGGGCGATCGCATGGCCGGCATTCCCGGCAGCGTGGTGGTGCCGATGCTGCAGGGTCGACGACCTCTTCTGGTCGAAGTCCAGGCGCTCCTCGGCCCCGCTGCTGGTGGCGGGAGCGGGGCGAGCGGGGCCAACGCTCGACCGATCACCCTGGGGGTGGACGCCTCACGGGTCTCGCTCCTCCTGGCCGTTCTCGGGTGCCGGGCCGACGTCGTCAACACGGGCGGTCAGGTCTTCGTGGCCGCGGTCGGTGGCATCAGCATTTCCGAGCCGGCGGTCGACCTCGCCGTTGCCCTCTCGGTCGCGTCGGCAGCCCTGGGCCGCGCCGTGCCGGCGGACCTGGTCGTGTTCGGCGAGCTCGGGCTGGCTGGCGAGGTGCGGGCGGTGCCCGGAGCCGATCGGCGCCTGGCCGAAGCGACCCGAGCTGGATTCACTCGGGCGATCGTGCCGGCCTCGACGCCCGTCGAGCATCTTGCGGTGGCACCAGGCATGGAAATTCAGCAGGTGCGCACGCTGGTGGACGCCCTGGCGCTGTCCTGGTCACCCAAGGTGTTCGACGATCCCCTCGACGCAGCCCGACTGGAGATCTGCGAAGACGACACGGCGGGTACGATGCCCCCGTGGTCGAGGTTGGCAGCCAGCCGCTGAACGACGCACTCGCGCTGATCGCGCCAGGCACCCCCCTGCGTGAGGGAATCGACCGCATCCTGCAGGCCAAGCACGGGGCGCTGATCATCGTGGGCGACGATCCGGCGGTCCTCTCGGTGTGCACGGGCGGCTTTCTCCTCGATGCCGAGTTCAGTCCCCAGCGCCTCTCCGAGCTGGCCAAAATGGATGGCGCCATCATCCTGGCCGCCGACGCCTCGCGCATCGCCCGGGCCAACGTGCACCTGATGCCCAAGGCGACCATCCCGACCTCGGAGACCGGGACGCGGCACCGCACGGCCGAGCGGGTGGCCCGGTCGATCGACGTGCCGGTCATCACCGTCTCCGAGGCGATGGCCACCATCGCCGTGTACCGGAAGGACCAGAAACACACCGGCCAGTCATCGGGCTGGTTGATCGACCGATCGAGCCAGGCGCTGGCTACCTTGCAGCGTTTCCGGGTGCGATTCGACGACGCGTCGTCCACCCTGTCACGACTGGAGATCGAGGACACCGTCTCCGTCCGAGATGTCGTCTCGGTCCTCCAACCGGGTGAAATGGTGCGCCGGATCGCCGACGAGATCGAAGGGCATCTGGTCGAATTGGGAACCGAAGGCCGCCTGATCCACCTCCAGACCGAGGAGCTCAGCGCGGGGGTCAGCGACACCTTGACCCTGGTGTTGCGCGATTACGCCTCCTCTCCCCCCAGCAACGGAGCCGATCCGCCCGCCCTGGCCCGCCTGCGATCGCTCTCCCCCGACGCCACCATGGACCTGCCCCACGTCGTTGCCATCCTGGGCCTTCCGGCGCCGAACGACCAGCTGCACGCCGAGCTGGCCCCCCGGGGCTACCGGTTGCTGCACCGGCTGCCGCAGCTTTCCGAGGTGCTGGTCGAGCGCCTGGTCGTGCGCTTCGGCAGCCTGCCCGCGATCATGTCGGCCAGCACGACCGAGCTCGAGTCGGTCGAAGGGATCGGTGCGGCCACCGCCCGGGCCGTGCGGGAGGGTCTGGCCCGCCTGGTCGAGTCCAGCATCTTCGAACGCTACGAGTAGTCGGGTCGAGGAGCCGGCGACGAGGACCAGGACCGGCCCGGGGCACGTCGGCCACTAGATCATGTAGAATGTATCGCTGTTGTCCGACCGGCTGACCTGCCGGGCCCGGTACCGCAACCTCTGGGAAACCGCCGCTGCAGCGGCGCCGTGTCCGTGCAAGGGAGATCTGTGTCGTTCAAGGTCGGAGACAAAGTTGTATACCCCCATCACGGGGCCGCCGTCATCGAAAAGCGGGAGACCAAGGTCGCCTTCGGGGAGAAGAAGGAGTACCTCGTCCTGCGCCTGGCCTACGGGGACCTGATCCTCAACGTGCCGGCGGACAACACCGAGGGCGTGGGCCTGCGAGAGGTCATCAACGACGAAGAGGTGGAAGAGGTCTTCGCCGTGCTGCGCAAGAAGGAAGCGCGGATGCCGACCAACTGGTCCCGCCGCTACAAGAACCACTCCGAGAAGCTGCGGTCCGGCGACATCTACCAGGTGGCTGAGGTGGTCCGGAACCTTTCCATCCGTGACAAGGACAAGGGCCTCTCGGCCGGGGAGAAGCGGATGTTGCAGCGGGCCCGGCAGATCCTGGTGTCCGAGCTGACCTTCGCCCTCAACGTGGACGAGGAAGCGGCCGAAGAGCGCCTCAACGAAGCGCTGGACTAACCACGGCGTGGCGGCGCACGTGTGGGCGATCGTGGTGGCCGGAGGTTCGGGTCAGCGCTTCGGCGAGCTGAAGCAGTTCGCCCTGCTGGCCGGCCGCCCCGTGGCCCAGTGGTCCGTGGAGGCCTGCCGACCGGCGGCCTCCGGCGTGGTCCTCGTGGTGCCCTCCGGGTCCGGGGTCGGGGACCACAGCGAGTGCGGCGCCGATCGGGTCGTTCCCGGTGGCGCCAGCCGGTCCGCCTCCGTCCGCTGCGGGCTGGCCGCCGTTCCCGACGAGGCCGATGTGATCGTCGTGCACGATGCGGCGCGACCGTTGGCCACCGCCGCCCTGTTCGAGGCCGTGGTGGCCGCCGCCACCGACCACGGGGCGGCGATCTGCGCCATGCCGGTCAGTGACACCATCAAGCGGGTCGTTGGGGGTGTGGTCATCGACACCCTCGACCGCGACGAGTTGGTGGCCGTGCAGACACCGCAAGCCTTCGACGCCGCCCTCCTGCGGCGGGCCCATGCGTCGGGTGCCGAGGCGACCGATGACGCGACACTGGTCGAGTTGCTGGGCGCGTCCGTGAGCGTCGTCCCGGGCGACGCGCACAACGTCAAGATCACCACGCCCGCCGACCTGCGCGCGGCCGAGCAGTTTCTCGGAGGATGACGATGCGCGTCGGGCAGGGAATCGACATCCATCCGTTCTCCGACGATCCCCACCGCCCGCTGCGCCTGGGGGGCGTGCTCATCGAGGGGGCGCGCGGCCTGGCCGGGCACAGCGACGCCGATGCCCTCTGCCACGCCCTGGCCGATGCGGTGCTGGGCGCCGCCGGGCTCCCCGACCTGGGCCGTCATTTCCCCGACACCGATCCACGCTGGGCCGGGGCGGACAGCGTGGACCTGCTGCAAACGGTCGTGGGCTTGGCCGCTGACCAGGGCTTCGCCTGCGTCAACGCGGATTGCACCGTCGTGGCAGAGGCACCCCGGTTGGCCCCCCACACCGAGGCGATGGCGGCCATGCTCTCGTCGGTGCTGAAGGCTCCGGTCTCGGTGAAGGCGACCCGGGCCGAGGGGTTGGGCGCCTTGGGCCGAGCGGAAGGCATCGCCTGTCTGGCCATCGTGTTGTTGGAACAGGCGTGACGCCGCCCCGTGGTGGGGATCGCCGGGCCGGCGCCCCGGTCCGTCCGGCCCCGCGTCGACGGCCGCCGTTGAGCGAGCTCGGTGGCGACGCGGTGGAGGGGCGACGGGCCGTCCTCGAACTGTTGTCGGTGGGCCGGCGGACCGTGCGCAAGGTGCTGATGGCGCAGGACCAGGACCCGTCTTCGCTGCTCGACCAGATTGAAGAGCTGGCATCCCGCATGCGGGTTCCCGTCGAGTCCGTGCCCCGCCACCGGCTCGATGCGGAGGCCCGCACCGAGGCCCCGCAGGGCGTCATTGCCCAAGCGCGCCCGATCGAGCCGGTGGCCCTCGAAGACCTGTGCGTGCCGGATCGGAAGGGAGTGCCGCCGTTCTTGTTGGTGGCGGCCGGGATCACCGATCCACGCAATCTCGGGGCCCTCCTGCGCAGTGCCGAGTGCGCCGGAGTGACGGGGGTGGTCTTGCCTCGGCATCGTTCGGCCCGCCTGTCCCCGACGGTGACCAAGACCGCGGCCGGCGCCATCGAGCACCTGGCCTTTGCCGTGGTGGGTGGCATACCGGCCGCGCTGTCGGTGATGACCGATCTCGGCGTGTGGTCGCTGGGCCTGGCCGGTGAATCGAACCAGTCCCTCTACGACCTGCCGCTCGGGGAGGGTCCGGTGGCCCTGGTGGTGGGAAACGAGGACAAGGGGTTGGCCCCGCTGGTGCGACGCCGGTGCGACGCCGTGGTCTCCATCCCCCAGCACGGCGCGCTGCCCTCGCTCAATGTCGGCGTGGCCGGCGCGGTCGCCGCCTTCGAAGTGGCTCGCCAGCGGGCCCAGGCGGGCCACTGATCACCGGATCATCGGGTCCGCAGATCCGTTCCGCTGATCCGTTCCGCTATGAGCCGGTCCCGGCTGACACCTCGCTCGTGCAGAAGGCGCAACGACGGGCCTCGACCGGGATGTCGCTCAGGCATTCCGGGCAGGGCTTCGTTGGCGGTGCCGCCTTTTCGTCCGGCAGGAGGTTGAGCCGCTTCAAGAGGTGCGTGAGCGGGATAACCACAGCGAAGAACACGACCGTGGCGACGATGAGGAACGAGATCAGGGCGTTCAGGAACGAGCCGTAGTTGAACTGCGACCTGTGAATGGTGAACGTGAGACGGTCGAAGTTCGGTTGGCCGATGATGGCGGCGATCAGCGGTGTGATGAGGTCCTTGACCATGGCCGCGATCACGGCGGTGAACGCGGCGCCCACCACCACTGCAACCGCCAGGTCGATGACGTTGCCTCGGAGGAGGAACTGCTTGAACTCCTTCAGCACCTAGGGCTCCTTTGCTCGGGGGTCGATATGGCAGTGAGGCCTGCCTGTGGTCATGCCTGTGGTCGTGTTCGCCGTCGCGGAAGGAGAAGTGGCAACACCACGAGCACTACCCAGTCGGACCCGGTTGAAGGCCCTTCGGAATCAGCGGGTCTCGCGATTGTGACCAAATGCGTTCTGCTACCTGGTGTTGCTGTTGTGCAGCTCCGTGAATCTGGGCTCAGGCGTGTCTGGAGCGAGGTGTGGCTTGACGACTTCGTTGAACCACGCGTCGTGCTGATCGATCGAGTCCCAGATTTCAATCACCGTGATGCCGCCGTCTTCCACGATGGCGTAGTGGGCAACGAAGCCATCGGCCTTACTCTGAGATGGCATGGCTTCAACGGCGACTTGATCGTAAGCCTCGGCGGGCATGCCGGGCGAGTGATGTTGCTTTAGGACTGTCATAGCCGCCCTTCGTTCGGGGCCCGAATCCGGACCTCGATAGGTTGCCATAAGCAGCTAAGGGGTGCCGAGAAAGACGTCTGTACGGTCGCTAGCCGACCGGACGTAGCGTGGCGTTATGCGCTTCGCTTTCAAGACCTCGCCGCAGGATACGACCTGGACCGACATGCTTGCCGTGTGGAAGGCGGCCGACGACATCGAGCTGTTCGAGTCGGGCTGGACTTTCGACCACTTCTATCCGATCTTCTCCGACAGCACCGGCCCATGTATGGAGGGCTGGATCACCCTGACGGCGCTGGCCCAGGCGACCACCCGCCTGCGCATGGGAACTCTGGTGACCGGCATCCACTATCGCCACCCGGCGATCCTCGCCAACATGGCGACCACCCTCGACATCGTGTCCGGGGGCCGGCTCGAGCTCGGCATCGGGGCCGGGTGGAACGAGGAGGAGTCGGGGGCGTACGGGATCGAGTTGGGTACGCCGGCCGAGCGCAGCGACCGCTTCGAGGAGGCGTGTGAGGTGATCGTTGGGCTCCTCACGCAGGAGACGACGACCTTCAAGGGCCGGTACTACCAACTCAGCGATGCCCGCAACGAGCCCAAGCCGGTTCAGCACCCACACCCGCCGATCTGCGTCGGCGGTAGTGGCGAGAGGAGGACGCTCCGCACGGCAGCCCGGTTCGCCCAGCACTGGAACTTCGTGGGCGGCACGCCGGAGGAGTTCGCGCGCAAGCGCGACATCCTGCATCAGCACTGCGAGGACCTCGGTCGCGACCCCACGGAGATTCTCCTCTCCAGTCACGTCCGATTCGCCGGGGACGCCAAGGCCACCGCCGAGCAGGCCGCCGCACTCGCAGAGGTCGGAGCCCAGCTGGGCATTATTTACCTACCACCGCCGCTAGATCCCGGCGTACTCGAGCCGCTGGCCAGCGCCTTGCGTGAGCTCTGACGAAACGCGGAATCAGAACACGGCGGCTCGATCGAGCCGAGGCGTGAAACTGAGCCCGAGGCAGCGTGTGGATTCAGGACATAGGAGACCGCCGGTCGTCCTGATGTGTCAAGACATAGGAGACCGCCGAGGCAAGGGGTGTTCCTGTGGACATGGGCCGATTCCTGATCGAAACGGAGCCCGAGGCAGGAATCGAACCCGCGACATCTTCATTACAAGTGAAGTGCTCTACCAACTGAGCTACTCGGGCCGGCGCGCGACGCCATTTACCACGTCGCGCCGAACAACCTTAGATCCCTTCACCTGGTGAAAGCCTTGCGCGAGGGGAGCGGGCACGTAGGCTGGCCCCTCAATGGCCTCTGACCCGCCCCCTTCGGATCCTCGGCATTCAGCGGACCACCGAGGTGCCAACCGGATTTCTCCCCTACGAGCCGGCATCGTGCTGATCGGATTCCTGGTCGGCGCCACCGTCCTGGTGGCCGTGGGAACCCGAGCTCCGGTGAGCGGCCTGCCTTCGACCGCTGTGACCACAACCACGGCAGCGGCGACGGGCCACAGCACCACCACCACGACGCGGGCGGGGGGCACCACCACCACGACGATGGCCCGGAGTGCCACCAGCGTCCAGGTGGCCAACGGCTCTCAGGGGACGAATCTGGCGGCGCACTACTCGGCCATCTTGAGCGCTCAGGGCTGGGCCACCAAACCGCCCCTTGATGCCACGGCGCAAGAGGCCACCTCGTCCGTGTACTACGCCACCGGGCAGCAGGAGGCAGCTGCAGCGATAGCCACCGAACTCAAATTGAGCCCTTCCGCCGTGCACCCACTGACGACTGCGGTGCCGGTCACCGGGGCCAGCGGGAACGACGTGGTGGTGGTCATCGGTGCCGATCTGGCGGCCCAGGCCGGCACCTGACCGCCAGCCTCCGCTCGCCGTGAGCGACCTGCCCTTCCGCCCCTCCCCCCTGGTCCCCATGCCGCCTCTCCCGCCACTGCCTGACCTCCTCGTGCCCCTGGCCGAGTCGCCACATCGCAGCGCGTTGTGCCTCGATTTCGACGGCACGCTGGCCGCCATTGTCGTGGACCCATTGGCCGCCCGCCCGTTGCCGGGGGTCGCCGACCTACTGGCTCGGCTGGCGGCGCACCTCGGGCTGGTGGCCGTCATATCGGGGAGGCCGGCCTCGTTCCTCCAATCGGTACTGGCGTCGCCGAGCGGGGTACGCCTCATCGGCCTCTACGGCCTGGAGGAGGTCGGCAGCGACGGGAGTCGGATCCTGGCACCCGGCGCCGCCCCGTGGGAAGCGGTGATCACCGAATTGGTGGCCCTGGCCCGGGCCACGGCGCCGGACGGGATCTACGTCGAGCCGAAGGGACTCACCATGACCTTGCACTGGCGCAACGCTCCCGGGGAAGCCGACTGGGTGAGCGCGTTCGTCGCGCAACAGAGCAAGGCCAGGGGTCTGGCGGTGCATTCCGGACGGCACGAGCTCGAACTGCGGCCTCCCCTGGCGGTCGACAAGGGGACCGTGGTGCGCCGGCTGGTTGCTGGCTTCGACGCGGTGGCCGCCTTCGGCGATGACATCGGCGACCTCCCGGCATTTGACGCGCTGGCCGAACTGTCCACGACCGGGGTCGCCGTGGCCCGCGTCGCGGCGGTCGACGCCGAGAGCCCGGCCGTCGTGGCGGATCGGGCCGACCTGGTCGTCGAGGGGCCGGCCGGCGCGGTGGCGCTGCTCGAGCGGTTGGCTCAGGCCTGGGAATAGGCTCGGGACTGATCGGCGACTGGGGATCAGCGAGCGGCCGCGGCGAGCTGGTCCTGCATCCAGTCGGCGGCGGTCCGGGACCTCACGAGAGATTTGAGGTCCTCCGCCCGTCGGTGCCGTTCGTCCGGGTCCATGGTCAGCGCCCGATGGAGCGCCTCAGCCGTGCCGCTGACATCGAAGGGGTTGATGCCCAGCGCCGGTCCAGCCAGTTCTTCGAAGGCCCCGGCCTCACGGGAGAGCACCAGCACGCCGGCCGCGGCGTTGAGCAGCGGGCCCTCCTTGGCCACCAGATTGAGGCCGTCGCGTACGGGGTTGACCAGGAGCACATCGGAGATGGTCAACGCGGCCAGCGAACGGGGCCGGTCGTCTTCGACGTGCAGCACGATGGGCGTCCACGACGGGGTCCCCCAGGCGTGGTTGATGCGCTCCGCCGTGTGCGCGACCTCGGCCTCGAGGGCCAGGTAGTCGGCCAGCCCCTGGCGCGAGGGGTAGACGAGCGCCAGGTGCACCACGGCGCCGACCCATTCCGGACGGGTCGTCAACAGCTCTTCGAAGGCCAGCATGCCGCGCACGATGTTCTTGGAGGGCTCCACCCGGTCCACGCGCAGGACGATGCGCTTCCCCCCGGTCTCGGCCCGCAGCTGCGCCACCGATCGGGTGCACTCGGGGCTGGCCGCTTCGGCCAGGAGCCCCTCGTGGTCGGGTGAGAGGGAAGAGACAAAGGTGGGCGGGGCGATGGTGGATCCCGCCAGTTCGGCGTGGGCGAAGCAGGCGCGGAATCCCTCGGCCCAATGCTCGGCGTGAAAGCCGCAGGCGCCGAACCCGGCCAGGCCGGCCATGAGCTCGCGGGCGGCGTCGTCGGGGAGCACGCGCAGCATGTTCGGGTCGGCGAAGGGGATGTGGCAGAAGTGGACCGTGCGGAGATCGGGGCGGGACTCCCGCAACATCTGACCCAGCAGGGAGAAGTGGTAGTCCTGCACCAGGACCGCCGCCGCGTCGGGGGCTTCGGCACTGACCACGTCGGCCATGGCCCGGTTGTAGGCCCGGTAGCCACCCCAGGCCGCGTGCCAGTGGCGGTCGAAGCGGGGCCGGTGGGGCAGGTCGAACAGGTGGTGGTGCAGGTACCACAGGGTGGTGTTGGCGATGACGTCGTAGGCCATTCGGTAGGTGCCCGGGTCGACGGTGACCGAGCGGAGGGCGAGGGCCGGATCGAGCATGCGACCGGCCGCCACCGCGGCCTCGTCGGCCGCGCCCATGGTCATGGAGAACCACATGGCGTCGGTGTCGGTGTCGGCGCCGGCACCGGTCAGGAGCGGCCGCAGCGCCGAGACCAGGCCGCCACCACCGGCCAGCGGTTGCAGGTTGTGCTCGGCGTCGAAGCGGAATGACAGCGGTCCGCGGTTGGAGACGACGATCGTGTCGGGTTTGGTCATCGGCGGATCACGGGCGGGTTCACGGGCGGGTTCACGGGCGGATGCGGTCCAATGCCGCCCGGAGCACGTCGACGGCCTGGGGGCGCAGTTCGTGCAGGGGCCGGTTGCGGTGGATGCGCTCGCCCAGGTCGACCTGGGCCAGGACGCCGGGGCCGATGTGGGTGGCCACATCGATCAGCAGGGCGATCTCGACGCCGTAGCCGTCGGCGAACCCGACCTTCTCGAACACCCACCGGTGGGCCGCCGTCTCCCCGGCCAGCGGCTGGCGGATCTCGGAGAGCTCGGGGAACAACAGCTCGAGCACCGGCCGAGCGACCAACTCGGTCACCCGGCCGCCCCCGGTCGGCTCGCCGTGTAGCGGGCGGGTGTAGAAGCCCTTCACCAGCGCGACGTCAAGGTGGAGGAGGAGCGGCCCGAGCATGCCGGTGACGAAAGCGGGCGTCGTGTTGGCCACGTCGGCATCGAGGTAGACGATGACGTCGCCACCCGCCGCCTCGAGCGCGGCGGCCATGGCCTGGCCCTTGCCCCCGTCGACCCCCTGGCTCGAGACCACCCGGGCGCCCGCCGCACGCGCCTGCTCCGCCGTGTCGTCGATCGAGCCGTCGTTGAGCACGAGGACCTCGTCGACCAACCCGTTCCCGCCGGCCGAGGCCAAGAACGGCTGGACGACGGCCCGGACCACCGACCCGACGGTCGATCCCTCGTCCCGGGCCGGGATGCAGACCGACACCCTGCGGTCGCCCTTGGCCTCGAGTAGGCGGGCCACCGGGAAGTCGCCGTGGTGGTAGGTGCGGGGGCCACCGGGGCCGCGGCGGCTGGAGACTCCGTGATCTCCCGTGTGATCTCCCGACATAGGAGCATCTTCGCGTGCATTGACGGTGGGTGGATCACTGGTGATGGCAGGCGCTACCATGTAGCCCATCATCCAGAGCGACTGAGGGACGGGCCCGTCGACGTCGCGGCAACCAGTGCATTCCCCACCTTGGGGGGCAACAGGTGCCAATGCCCGACCGATGAGGAGGACCTGATGGTCGATTGTGTCACCGGGCTGCGTTGTCGTGAATGTGCGCGCCCGTTCCCCGCTGAAGCGCTGCACGTCTGCGACTACTGCTTCGGGCCGCTCGAGGTCGCCTACGACTACGAACGGATCGCCGCCACGGTGACCCGGGAGCGGATCGCCGCCGGGCCGCGTTCCATCTGGCGCTACCGCGATCTCCTCCCCGTCGATGACGAGGCGCCGGTCGACCTCGGTGCCGGCTTCACCCCCCTGGTGCGGGCCGACCGGCTGGCGGCCGAGTTGGGCCTGGGCGAGCTGTGGATCAAGGACGACACGGCCAACCCGACCGGTTCCTTCAAGGACCGGGTGGTCTCGGTCGCCCTGACCAAGGCGCGCCAGCTCGGCTTCAAGGTGGCGGCCTGCGCCTCGACGGGCAACCTGGCCAACTCGGTGGCGGCCCATGCAGCCCGGGCCGGGCTCGACTCGGTCGTGCTGATCCCGCACGACCTCGAGGCGGCGAAGATCACGATGACGGCCGTCTACGGCGGCCAGGTCATCGCGGTCGACGGCACGTACGACGACGTCAACCGCCTCTGTGCCGAGCTGACGAGCGAGCGACCCAGTTGGGCCTTCGTCAACGTCAACGTGCGCACGTACTACGCCGAGGGATCCAAGACGCTGGCCTTCGAGATCGCCGAGCAGCTGGGCTGGGAGGCGCCCGACCACGTGGTGGTGCCCATCGGCTCGGGCAGCCAGCTGACCAAGGTGGCCAAGGGATTCCGCGAGTTGGGTGAGGTCGGATTGTTGGACGAGGTGCCCGAGGTGCGGATCTCGGGGGCGCAGGCCGAGGGGTGTTCCCCGGTGGCCAC
>DASZJQ010000089.1:0-20467 GCA_035947875.1 Acidimicrobiales bacterium | reverse complement strand
CGGGACCGCCCCGTTGCTCGGTGCGCAATCCGCTACTCCCTGCCCGAACCTGCGTTAGCGTCCGACCCCATGAGAAGTCGAAACGTGCCGCTCAGCGCCATACCGCACATCGCCATCCCTGCCCCCAACCCTGTTCACACCTCTGCTCATGCTCCCACCGATGCGCCCACGGATGTGCCCATCGATGCACCCATTGATGCACCCATTGATGCCGACACCATGTCGGGGGTCGCATGCTGAGAATCGGCATACTCGGTGCCGCCAAGATCGCGCCGGCTGCCCTAATCAAGCCGGCACAGCGCACCGGCCGGGCAACAGTGGCCGTCGTGGCCGCACGCAACCCCGACAAGGCGCAGAAGTTCGCCGACAAGCACAAGATCCCCCGCATCGCGCCGACCTACGACGCGCTGCTCAACGACCCCGACATCGATGCCGTCTACATCCCCCTCCCCAACGGCCTGCACGGTCGCTGGACCATCGCGGCACTCAACGCCGGCAAACACGTCCTCTGCGAGAAGCCCTTCACGGCCAACGCCGATGAAGCGCGTCTGGTCGCCGAGGCCGATGCCGCTCACCACGGTCTGGTGGTTATGGAGGCCTTTCACTACCAGTACCACCCGTTGACCAAGCGCATCGTCGAGATCGTCCGTTCCGGGGAACTCGGCGCCATCCAGGACATCGACATCAACTTTTCCGCCCCTTTGGCCAAGAAGGGCGACATCCGCTACCAGCTCGATCTGGCCGGAGGCGCCACGATGGACATGGGCTGCTATCCCGTTTCGCTGTTGCGATTGTTAGCGGCGGGCCCGCGGGTATCGAGCGCCAAGGCCAAACTGTCCTCCGCCGGCGTCGACCGCGCCATGGACGCCCGTTTCTCCCTCCCCGAAGGTGGCACGGCGCGCATCCGCTGCTCCATGTTCTCCGCCTCCTTGCTGCACATGCACGCCCAGGTCTCCGGCAGCGACGGCACGCTCTCCGTCTTCAACCCGTTCGCCCCCCACTTCGGCCACCGGGTGAAGGTCGAGACGGCCTCGGGAACGCGTCGCGAAAAGTTCAGCCGCCGGGCCACCTACGACTACCAGCTCGAAGCCTTCGCCGCCGCCACCGAAGATGGTGCCCCGTTCCCGACCACCGCCTCCGACGCCATCCGTACCATGGAGCTCATCGACTCCATCTACATCGCTGCCGGCCTCCCCGCGCGCCAACCCACTGCGCCAAGCGCCGCCGCTCCTGGCCCTGATTACAAACCCGATACCCCAGGCACCCCAGGCACCCCAGGCACCCCAGGCACCGCCGACACATAGTGCCCCTCCCCGCCGACGACCTGCGTGCCCTGGCTGACGCCGCTCTCTCGACCGCCGAAGCCGCGGGTTGCGCCCACGCCGAGATCCGGGTCGAGCGCATCCGCTCCCAAGAAGTCCGACTGCGCGACGCCGTGCCTGAAGGCAGCTCCGACAACACGGAGTTGGGCATGGGGGTCCGGGTGGTGGTCGACGGCGCCGTCGGGTTCGCCGCCACCGTCGACGTGGGCACGACCGAGGCGGCCAACCTGGTCCGCCAGGCCATCGACACCGCTCGGGTCACGGCACAGGCCGGAGGCGGGCGGGTCGACCTCTCCCCCGAGCCCTCCCATGGCGAAGTGGTGTGGACCAGCCCGTTCAAGATCGATCCCGCGAGCGTGCCCCTGGCCGACAAGGTGGCCGTGCTCGAGGGGTGGAGCCGGCCGTTGCTCGACCACGCCGCCGTCTCGCACGTCACCGCCTCGGTGCTCAGTGTGAGCGAGGAGACGTATCTGGCCGACCTGGGCGGCACCCGGGCCACGCAGCGCCGGGTCCGCCTGCACCCCCAACTCGAGGCGCTGGCGCTGAGCGATTCCGGCTTCGAGACCATGCGCACATTGGCGCCTCCGGTCGGTCGGGGTTGGGAGTACCTCGTCGGCGACCCGATCGGCACCGGGGCGGGGGCCGGGTGGGACTGGACCGCCGAACTGGCGGCACTCCCTGAGCTGTTGGCCGAGAAATTGGCCGCCCCGTCGGTGGAGGCGGGAACCTATGACCTCGTCGTCGACCCTTCGAATCTCTGGCTGACCATTCACGAGTCGATCGGGCACGCCACCGAGTTGGACCGTGCCATGGGGTACGAGGCGGCATACGCCGGGACCTCGTTCGCCACGTTCGATCAACTCGGCTCGCTGCAGTACGGATCGCCCGTCATGCACATCACCGGCGACCGAACGGTGGAACACGGCCTGGCCACCGTGGCCATCGACAGCGAGGGTGTGGCCGCGCAATCCTTCGACCTGATCCGTGACGGCGTCCTCGTGGGCTATCAGCTGGACCGCTCAATTGCCTCGTCCATGGGCTTCGATCGCTCCAACGGGTGCGCCTTCGCCGACTCGCCGCTCCACGTGCCGATCCAGCGGATGGCCAATGTGTCGCTGGCTCCGGCCCGGGATCCGGCCGGCGGTCGGGGTCAGGCTCCGGGTGCGTCCGGCGGCGATGGCCCCTCCACCGAGGAGCTGATCGGCGGCGTGGAGCGGGGCCTGTACATCCTCGGTGACAAGAGCTGGTCCATCGACATGCAGCGGTACAACTTCCAATTCACCGGCCAGCGTTTCTTCAAGATCGAGGGGGGGAAGCTGGCCGGGCAGGTGAAGGACGTGGCGTATCAAGCGACGACGACCGACTTCTGGGGCGCCATGGAGGCCGTCGGCGGGGCGTCGACCTGGGTCCTGGGTGGGGCGTTCAATTGCGGCAAGGGCCAACCCGGACAGGTGGCGCCGGTCAGTCACGGCTGCCCGTCGGTCCTGGTGCGGGGCGTGCGTGTGCTCAATGCCCGAGAGGAGGCCGGGCGATGAGCGGTCGGCGGTGGTTGGTCGGCGGTGGTTGACGGGTGACGGGTGACGGGTCGATGATTGATGATTGAGGCCCAGTCGGTGGTCGAGGACGGCCTGGCGGCGGCCTCACGAGGTGGCGCCGATGGGTGCATCGTGCTGGTCGACGAGACCAGCCACGCGGACGTGCGTTTTGCGCTCAACACCACGACGACCAACGGCGTCCGACGAGATCGCACTGTCACCGTGGTGGCCGTGGCAGCCGGTGCCGTCGGCGTGTCCCGGCGCAGCGGTGTGGTCGACGTGGAAGGGATGGTCTCGGCCGCGTTGACGGATGCCCAGGGGGCGCCGCCAGCCGAAGATGCGTTCCCATTGGTCGATGGAATGGGCGCGGCGGGGGGCGGAGGTGCCGCGTCGTCGGTGGCCTTTGGGCGGTCGCCGGTCGAGACGGACCTCTCGGCTTTGGGGAATGTGCTTTCCGGGCTCTCGGGGGCGTTCGGGCGGGCCCGCGAGCGGGATGTGGTGCTGGCGGGGTTTGCCGAGTTCGGCGTGTCGACGTTGTATCTAGGGAGCTCGACCGGGGTGCGTCTTTCGTTCTCGCAGCCGACAGGGTCGGTCAACCTGGTCGGTCGCTCAGCCGATGGAGCCCGCTCGGCCTGGACCGGTGCCGGAGCCGAGCACATGGAGAGGCTCGCCTTCCCCGATATGGAGGCCGAACTGTGGCGGCGCTTGGACTGGGCCCGCCGGCCGATCTCCCTCGATGCCGGTCGTTACGAGGTGATCCTCCCGCCATCCGGGGTGTCCGATTTGATGGGATCCTTGAATTTTTACGCGCTCGGCGGCCAGGACGCCGAGGACGGTCGGACGGTCTTCTCGTCCGGGACGAACGCCGGCGGCACCCGAGTGGGCGAGCAGATCTCCACGTTGCCCTTCACCTTGTACAGCGACCCCTTCGAGCCGGGGCTGGAGTGCCTGCCGTTTGTGGCCGTCGGCTCATCGAGCGGTGAGGCGTCAGTCTTCGACAACGGCCTGCCCATCCGGCGGGTCGACTGGATCCGGGACGGCCGTCTTGCGCATCTGCGCTACCACCGGGCCGGCGCGGCGCGCTCGGGCGTCGAGATGGCGCCCTACATCGACAACCTGGTCCTGAGGGCCGCCGAGGACGACGGGGACACTCGGCCCGGTGTGACCAACGGCGGGACCGTCGATGACATGGTGTCGCGGACGGAACGCGGGCTGCTCCTGACCTGCCTGTGGTACATCCGCGAGGTGGATCCGGCCACGCTGCTGCTGACCGGGCTCACCCGCGATGGTGTCTATGTGGTCGAAAACGGCGAGGTCGTGGGGGCCGCGAACAATTTCCGCTTCAACGAGAGCCCGGTCGACTTGCTGGCCCGGGCCACCGAAGTCGGCACCAGCGTGCGGGCCCTGGGTCGGGAGTTGGGCGAGTACCTCAATCGCTGCGTGATGCCGCCATTGCGGATTCCCGACTTCAACATGAGTTCGGTCAGCCAAGCCAGCTAGGTCGGCTAGGTCGGCTAGGTCAGCTGATTGGATTGACGCCCTGATTAGGGGTTTCCCATAACTTCCGCCGCCACGACGAGAAGCACCCGCCCTGCGGCATTTCGGCTGACGTCGGCGCGAATCGGTCGGACGGCCGACGGTTCTTTCGATGTGGCTCGCGTGACGACCAAGACTTCGACGGCGGAGCTCATGGCGGAGGCCGAGCGGCTCGGAACGGTGATTGCTGCGTCTCTCGGGTCGCTCCTGGGGATCGTCGGCGAGCTTGACAAAAGGGAGGCCTGGCGGACCGAGGGGGCGACGTCCCTGGGATCGTGGCTGGCGCAGCGGTGTGGCGTTTCCGAAGCGACAGGCCGCGCCTGGGCGCATGTGGCTGAGCGACTGGACGATCTCCCCCACCTGTCCCAAGGCCTGCGGGTGGGCGTCCTCACTTTCGACAAGGTCTGCGCTGTGGTCGACATGGCCACTCCCGAGACTGATGCCTCCGTCCTGCGTCAAGCCGAGGAGTGCTCGGTCCGTCAGCTCAAGGATCTGATGCACGCCGCACGAGAGATCACCGACGCCGAGGACGCAGCGGACTACGAAGGCCGATACGTCAGGCTCAACGACGCCCGATGTTCGCTCAGCGCCAGACTGCCCATTGAAATGTATTCCGTGGTCCGTGCGGTGATCACCGATGGCGCCAAGGCGATCCCATCGGACGGCGAGACTCCTTACGACCAGCGGCAGTGTGACGCGCTGTTCAATCTGTGCCGGACGGCTGGTGGTCGCCAACGGTCTGGCCCTGGTCCCGGATCGTCGACGGGGGCGCCGTCGGGAACGCCTGGCGGTAGAGAGGGCGAAACAGCCGACGTTGGTAGCCATCGCGATGGTGGTGGCCCGGCCGGGGAGTTCATCGACTCGACGGGCGACGGCAATGGGGTTGGGGTGATGTCGCCTCAAGGCTTCTTCGTGGTGGCGCATACCGACCTCTCGCTGCTGCGCGGGGGCACCGGGACGGCCGAGGTCGAGCATCTTGGGCTCCTCAGCCCCGAGGCCATCCGCCGGATCAGTTGCGATGCCACGATCGCACTCGCTCTCGATGACGCCTTCGGCCACACCATGTTCGAGGGCCGTGCCCGTCGATTCCCCACCGGCGCCCAGCGTCGGGAAGCGCAGCGTCGCGACCGGCGATGTCGATTCCCCGGATGCGAGAATTCCAAATTCACCGACGTCCACCACATCGTGCATTGGGCCGACCAGGGGCCAACCGATCTCGAAAACCTCGCCACTCTGTGCAGCCACCACCATCACCGCGTCCATGAGAAGGCCTGGCAAGTAAAAGGAAACGCCAACGGCATCTTGCGCTTCATCGGGCCGAGCGGCCGGGTGATGACCTCGCGCCCGTCGCCACTCTGGACGAGACGCAAGGAATGAGCTGGTCGTAGCGACAGGACGAACGGCCGATGGGCGACCCGTCGTTGCTCCGACAGGACTCGGCGACAGCCGGGTCGGCAAAGTCCCAACTCAAGCGCGCTCAGGTCACGCCGACCGCGACTCGCCGCACCACCTCCATCCAGGCGGCCAGTCCGTCGACGACCAGCCCGTCCACCTTCCCCCGGTCATCGGCCCGCCGGAGCGCCACGGCGTCGCCGAACAGTGGCAACGCCTCGAAGCGGGCGCGCTCGTCAGATGACATGGGCCCGCCCTGCAAGGACAACGAGGTCACGCTGCCGGCGGAGAGCCCTCCCCCGTACGTGCCCCCGCTCGCCACGAGATACCGCTTCGCCGCCACGTGCAGACCCACCAACCCGGCCACCCGCTGCCCCAGCGCACCCCGCACTGCCGCCGCACCGGCCTCGCCGTGTTCAGCATCACCGACCCCGGGCAGTAAATGCCCGATGTCGTGAACCAGGCCAGCCACGATCAGAGCGTCATCGTCATCGTCCTCGCCCGGGCCCCGCTCCGCCACGTCGGCCCGCAGCAACGTCGCCGTCTGCAGCGCGTGATCGAGGTGCGTGAACGACGCCCCCGCCTCCACGGGCTCACCCGCTGGTCCCGACGCCAAGAGCTGGCCAATGTCGTCGACCGTCAGATTCGTCGGGTTCACCGAGCCATTCTCCCCTCACCCAGCGTGGCGGCGGGCCACCCGCCTGAACACTACGGTTGCGTCTCGTGCCTTGGACCCCTCCGCCGCGTAGCCCCTGGGCCGAGAAGCTCATCGCGCTGGGCGAAGGCATAGGTGACGACGGCCGCTCCCTCGTCTCGCTCGAGCCAGACCTGCTCCGCCAGTCGGCCCAAGAAACCACCGGGCTCGACGACTTCGGTGACACCTGGTGGGAAGAGCCCTTCCACCGCCTCTGTCGCTCGCTGAACGACGAGGCCCGACTCCATCTGACCGGCCGCCTCCGCACCCGGGGCGAACTGCAAACCATCTTGCAGAACCGGCTGCGCCTCGTCGATCTGTGGCGCGAGGAGCCGGCCATCACCGATGAGTCCATTCATGCCCCGATCGTGGTCACGGGACTGGGGCGGTCCGGTACAACGCTCCTCCACGAGCTCCTGGCCAATGACCCCGATAATCGCCCACCCCTCCTGTGGGAATTCCTCCACACGGTCCCCGCCGGCGAGCGGTCCCGGGCCGCAGTCGGCAATCCCGGCCATCGGCCTCAGCTCTGCGACGACGAGATCACGCTCATGGACGAAATCGTCCCCGCTTTCACCACCATGCACGAGAACGGCGGCAACCTCCCCACTGAGGACATCTTCGGTTTCGCCCACCAGTTCTCGAGTGACATGTACACCGGTCTGTACAACGTCGCCGAGTACACCATCTGGAGGAGTGCGCAGGACCAGGCGCCCATCTACGACTGGCTCCGCCGCATGCTCCAGACCATGCAGTGGGCCACTCCCACCATCCGGTGGGTGCTCAAAGCACCGTCCCACCTTTCCGCGCTGCCCTTACTCTTCGCCACCTTTCCCGACGCCAAGGTGGTCATCACCCATCGCGACCCCCTCCGGGTGGTCGGATCATTGGCCGATTTGATGGCCACCCTCCACTACATGCATTCGAACCACGTCGACCATGCCGTCCTGGTGGAGTTCATGTGCATGGGACTCGAGCACGTCATGGACGAGGTGACGGCCGAGCGGGACAGCGGCGCTCTCCCGCAAGACCAGATCAGCGACGTGATCTATGACGACCTCGTCAAGGACCCCATGGCCACCATCGAGGCGCTCTACCGGCGATGGGAATTCCCACTCAGTGAGGAGTTCCGCAAGAACCTCGAGTCGTATCTCGGCAGTCGTCACACCAATCGGACGAACCGTCACGATTACTCCTTCAGCGACACCGGTCTCGACCTGGCCACCCACCGGGCCCTGGTCGCCCCGTATCAGGAGCGATTCAGGGTCCGCTCAGAGGTCTGAGTCCTCGACGTCGTCTCGCCATTTCGAGCGCGATTGCGACCGGCGACCGGCGACCGGCGACCGGCGAAGGTCTAGGCCCTCGTCCCCGCCGGCCGGGGCAAGTCCGCCACCGACACCAGGTGGGCCGTCGGATGCGGCGGACCATCGGCCAGCACCCAACGCACCAGCATGTAGCCCTCCAGGCGACCTCCCGTATCGAGCCAGTTCTCCACGCCGGGCCCGGGATTCTCGGCCGCGATGACCATCTGCCAGCTCCCGTCAGCGGATCGCCGTGCGGTCTCGTTGTTGAGCGCTGTGGTGGTGTAGCGGTAGTCGAAGCTCTCCATCCACGGTGAGGTCAGCGTCAGGCCCCAGTACAGGAACGGCCGGTCGGGCTCGTGCACCGTCACCACCAGGGCCTGTCCCGGCTCCAACCGGAAGCGGCCACCGTGGTAGGTCATCTCGGCATTTGAGTGCGAACGCACCTCGTCGTCCTGCGCCGCCACGTGCTCCGAACCGGCCGTCCCGCCGAATGTGTTCATGTTCGTCGCCGCGTCGTGCCACATCTGGACGGCCGTACCCCCGACGAACTGCAGGAACATCGCGGCGAACTCGAGCTTGGGAGCCAGCTCGTCTGACGAGAGCATCGGTGGCGGGACGTCCCCCACCAGCTCCATGCGCAGGTTCGACAGCCGATCGGGCGTCTTCCACCAGTGCGTCTCCCGGATGGCCAGCTGCGCCGTCCCGGGCTCCAAGACGATCGAATTGCGGGGGCGGGGGTCGGGCATGTCCGCCGCCGGGGCGATCAGGATGTCGACCTCCCCGTTCGGGCCGATGTCGTACTCATCGATATGGGTCTGGGTCTGCGTCCCCGTGCGCCCTCCCACCTCCCCCTGCCCGAACGGCGTGCCGAACGTCATGCCCAGGTAGGCGCACTGGCCGCGGGTGCCGGTGAGGCGGTAGCTGCGGGTGTCATCGAGGACGCAGAAGAGGTAGTTGACGTCGGGATTGTCCACGAGGAGTTTGCGGTACTCGTCCTGGAGCCGAAAGAGCTGGGGGTGGAGCGGGTCGGACTTCTCGACCAGCCACTCGAGGGCCAAGGTCGAGAGCCGGGTCACCCATCGGTACCCCTCGGCCGTGTCGACATCGGTGCCCGGGACCCCGGTGGCCTGCACCATGGTGTCGAGGGCAGCCCGCTGGGCGTTGATCCAGGCGTCGAATGCTTTGGCAAGTGGGTCCATACCGCGACGCTACCGTTGGCGCCGTGACCCACGTGGCCCATTCGCTCGCCGAACCCCTCCCCCACCTGCCCGAGAGACGGCCGGGGTCCATCCGCCGGACCAGCCATCTCGAGGTCCTTGCCCGGCCCGATGGTGGCTTCGAGCTCACCGGTTTCGCCCGTCAAGGGGACGACACGGCGTCGTGCCGGGCGACGCTTTCTGCCGACCTGACCCTGGTCCTGCTCGATCTGGTGCCCGACTCCCCCTGGTCCGTCGGACTGGTGGGCCGCCGCGTCGGTCGGGGCTTTCGGGCTGCGGTCGACCAGGTCTGCGAGCCGGGGAGCCTGCGCTCAGTGCTGCTGACCGAGCTTCCGGTCGTGGCCATGTTGGCTGGATACGGCACCCTCTATTCCGGACTTCTCCCCGGTCCACTCTCCGATCAGTTCATCAACGGCATGCCCGTCGACGTCTGTGCTGGTTGGGCCGAAGCTGGATCGATGATGGTGCACATACGTGGGCAGCGGGAGATCCCGACCCCCGATGGACCCGAAGTGCCGACCGATCGAGAGGGTTGGCACCCGATGCCCGACCTGGCGGCCGGGGCACTGCGTCGGCAGCGTCTGATCGAGCGGACCGGCGACGAGGTGTGGGCCATGTTCCGGGACACCTACGCCCGCCCGAATGGCACCACCTCTGTACTGCACGAGTACACGGTCAAGGCCCTCGTGTCCGACGACTCATCTGATGACATTTCCAGGACCGGCAACGGCGCCGACGACGGCGACAGCGGAGGGCGGGGCGGGGACAGCGGCGGGTACGGGGGCGGTCGGATCGTGGCTTGCGTGGCCACGCCCCGGGTGTTGCCCTGGGACGAGTGCCCGCAGGCCGCCGCCAGCGCCGGGCGCCTGGTCGGTCAACGGGTGGGCGATCTCAGGGCTCTGGTGAGGGACGACCTAGTGGGCACGTCAACGTGCACTCACCTCAACGATCTCCTCTCCTCCCTCTTCCAGGCCGGACGGCTCGTCTGACGAGCGTTTCCGAGCGTGGCCAGGCGGGACCCAGTGGATTTGGGATCAGAGGTGGGATCAGTGGGGTGGGTCGAGGACGAGAAGTCGCCTGATCCTGGACGCAACGGATAGGTTCAGACCACGACATAGAGACGACTTGGATACGGATGTAGGCAAGATGCAGGTCAGACGAGAGAACGGACCTGACGAAATGTCTACCGGGAGGAACCACGTGACCGACACCGCGACGCCCCTGCAAACCGATGATCTCCTGAGCGAAGTGCGCTCATGGCTGCAGCAGAACTGGGATCCCGACCTCACCGTCGGTGAATGGTGGGAGCGCCTCGGCCTGGCCGGCTGGTCAGCCCCCAGTCTGCCCAGCAATGCCTACGGCAAGGGGATCCCGCGCACCGACGCCATCGCGGTGTCGAACGAGATCGCTGGCTTCGGTGCGCTCGGTGCACCGGCCGGCCTCGGCCTGCTGCTGGCCGCCCCCACGATCGCCGCCCACGGCTCGCAGGAGCAGATCGACCACTACGTTCGCGAGATCGTGACCGGGCAGAAGGCGTGGTGCCAGCTCTTCAGCGAGCCCCAGGCCGGATCCGACCTGGCCGGTCTGCAGACGCGGGCCGTCAGGGACGGCGATGAATGGATCATCAACGGGCAGAAAGTCTGGACCTCGGGCGGGCAGTACGCCGACCTGGGGATGTTATTGGCCAGGACGGACGTGGATGTGCCGAAGCATCAAGGCATCTCGTACTTCGCCTTCGAGATGCTCCAGGACGGGGTGGACGTCCGGCCGCTCAAAGAAATGACCGGACACGCGCTCTTCAATGAGGTGTTCATCACCGATGCCCGGGTGGCCGACGCCGCCCTCATCGGTGGCCTCAACCACGGGTGGGCCGCCGCCAACACCACGCTGATGAACGAGCGGGCCGGTCTGGGTTCGGGCGGCGGCAACGCCGCCGGCGGCGGGTTGGCCCAACCGGGCACCGTGATGGGCGCGCTCTCCAAGCGGGTGGGCGACTTTGTCCAGGCCCCGACCAACGGCAAGGCGAGCAAGTCAGGTCAGTCGGGTCAGTCGGATGGGGGCAGCGGCCGGCGAAGCGGCGGCGGCGCGCTGACCGCCATGCGGGGCGGCGCCGGCATGCTCATCGGGCTGGCCCAGAAGAACAAGGTGAACGGTGATGCCGGCATCCGACAGGATCTGGCCCGCCTGTACACCTTGGGCGAGCTGGGGCGGTTCAACGGCCTGCGGCTCAAGGCAGTCAAGGAGCAGGGTGGCGACATCCCGGGCATGCCGAACGTCTCGAAGCTCTCGATGAGCCAGATCGTGCGGCTGACCCGTGACGTCGGGCTGCGGATCGCCGGGCCGTCGGGCATGCTGCACGCCTACAACGCCGACGACAAGGCCTCGCTGTCGCAGGCGACCGGCGACCCGTTTGCCGGCAGCGTCACCGAGATGGCGCTGTTCGCGCAGGCGCCACCCATCTACGGGGGGACGGACCAGATCCAGCGCAACATCATCGGTGAGCGCGTGCTCGGGCTGCCGAAGGAACCCAACAACGACCGGGTGACCCCGTTCTCCGAGCTTCCCAAGAACGCCTGATCCGGCCTGAGTCTGAGACCTGAGTCTGAGACCTGAGTCTGATCCTGAGCCTGAGACCTGAGCCGGGGGGATGTCCGAGGGCATGACGGGGGTCGATCGGGCGTTGCGGGGCGCGGCGGCGCTGGTGGGGGTAGCCGATGACGTCTCGCCGACCGGGGAGCTCGAACGCACCGGCCGGGAGCTCGAGGTCGCGATGGTCCTGGCCGCCCTCGATGACGCCGGGCTGGCCCTGGGCGACGTCGATGGGGTGTGCCACGCGGAGTCGGCGATGGGGCTGGCTGAGTATCTAGGGATCGCGCCGACGTTCACCGACTCGACCATGACCGGCGGCTCCAGTTACGAGGTCCACCTCGAGCACGCCGCTGCCGCCATCGCCGCCGGGCTGTGCAACGTGGTGATCAGCGTCTACGCGTCGACACCGCGCAGCGATCGGAGGCGCCAGCGACAGGTGCCGAGGCGGGGGATGGCCGGGCCCAACCCGATGGTCGAATGGGAATGGCCGTTCGGGCTGCGCATGCCCATGGGTCCGTACGCCCTGGCGGCTTCGCGGCACATGTACGAGTTCGGTACCACCTCCGAGCAGCTGGCCCAGATCGCCGTCAGCACCCGTGACTGGGCCGTCCTGAACCCTCGGGCCCGCTACCAGACGCCTATCACGGTGGACGACGTATTGGCGTCCCCGCTGCAGAGCAGCCCGCTCCATCTCCTCGACTGCTGCCTGGTCACCGACGGGGCCGGTGCCTTCGTGATGACCAGCGCCGACAGGGCGCGCTCGTTGCGCAAACCGCCTGTCTACGTGTTGGGGACCGGCACCTGCCACGATCATCTGATGATCACCCAGATGCCGAACCTCACCACGACGCCGGGTGCGGTGTCGGGGTCCCGTGCGTTCGAGGCGGCCGGGATCACGCCAGGCGACGTCGATGTCCTCATGGGCTACGACAGCTTCACCATCACCGCCCTGCTCCATATCGAAGACCTCGGCTTCTGCGCCAAGGGTGAAGGCGGCGCATTCGTTGAGGACGGCAAGCTCGGACCGGGTGGATCCCTGCCCATGAACACCAACGGTGGCGGCCTGTCGTTTACCCACCCCGGCATGTACGGGATGTTCCTCATTGTCGAGGCCGTCCGTCAGTTGCGGGGCGAAGCCGAAGCCCGCCAGGTCGATCGGCCCGAGATCGCCGTGGCCCACGGTTCGGGCGTGGTCCTCTCGTGCATGTCCACGGCCGTGTTGGGGACCGAGGCGACACTGTGACGGCCGGGGGCGACGGAGAAGCGAGGGCTGGGGTGGCGGCGGCGGGGGTGACGGCAGAGGCCGGGGCCGAGGGGGAGGACAAGCCGGTCAAGACGGAGCGGACCCGGATGGAGCCGCCGGTGGGTGCCGAGAGTGGGCCCTTCTGGGAGGCCACCCGGAACGGCACGCTGCTCGTGCAGTGGTGCACGTCGTGTGACCGTGGGATCTTCTACCCCCGGTTCTTCTGCCCGTATTGCGCGGTGGACGGGCCGGACGACTCGGCGGCGGACCAGTCGGACCAGTCGGGCCAGTCGGGCCCGTCCGGCGGGTCGACGCTGGAATGGCGCACGGCCAGCGGTCGGGCCATCGTCCATGCGGCCACGGTTGAGCACAATCCAGCAGCCACCGGCGCCACCTTTTCGCATGGTGAGCCCTACGTCGTGGCACTGGTCGACCTCGATGAGGGAGTGCGCATGATGACCAACATCGTCGGGTGTGCGCCCGAGGACGTCCGCCCCGGCATGACGGTGACGGTGACCTGGGAACCGCTCTCCGACGG
Organism: Acidimicrobiales bacterium; assembly: GCA_035947875.1. Taxonomy (GTDB): domain Bacteria; phylum Actinomycetota; class Acidimicrobiia; order Acidimicrobiales; family RAAP-2; genus Bog-473. Next base: position 7,097 of record DASZJQ010000089.1, on the reverse strand, counting down.
TCGGCAACTGCCACTCTTCACACCGGCGGCGAAGCCGGCGTGAAGGATCGGGCGGCCGCGGCAGCCGAGGGAATGCTGCTGGCCTGGTGGGCAGCGAAGGGGCCCGACCGTCCGGCCGTCATCACGGCGTATGGCAACCGCACGTTCGGTGAGCTCAACGCCAACATCAACCGCCTGGTCCGGGCGCTGCGGGCCCGAGGCCTCGCCCCCGGCGACAGCGTGGCCCTCATGTGCACCAACCGGCCCGAATTCCTGGAGGTGCTCTACGCGGCGCAGCGTTCCGGCCTGCGGCTGACACCGATCAACTGGCACCTCACCGGCGAGGAGGCGGCGTACATCGTCGCCAACTGCGAGGCCAAGGCATTCATTGGAGCGGCCGAATTGGGCGACAAGATCGCGGAGGCGTCGGCATTGAGGGATGCGGAAGCGTCAGGGGAGGCGGGTGCTGCTGCGTTGGGGGCGGGGGCGGGGATGGTCCGTCTGGCCGTCGGCGGCGACCGGCCGGGGTTTGCGTCATACGACGAGGTGATCGCCGCCGAAGACGGGGCGGACATCGACGACCCGGTCATCGGCACCCAGATGCTCTACACGTCGGGCACTACGGGTCGCCCCAAGGGCGTGCACCGCGAGGGCCAGGCGCCCAGCGCGCTGGCCACCGTCAACTTCTGCGGCTACGACGAGGACTGGGAGCGCAGCGTCGACGTGCACCTGTGCACCGGGCCGCTCTACCACGCCGCCCCGCTGGCCTTCTCGATCGCCATTCCGTTCATCTACGGCGTGCCCGTCGTGATCATGGAGCACTGGGATCCGGCCGAGACGCTGCGGCTCATCGAGCGACACGGGATCACCCACACCCACATGGTGCCGACCATGTTCCACCGCATGCTGGCCCTGCCCGACGACGTGCGGCGGGCGTCGGACCTGTCGTCGCTGCGCTTCATCATCCACGGTGCGGCCCCCTGTCCCGTCGGCGTCAAACAGGCGCTGATCGAATGGCTGGGCCCGATCGTGGTCGAGTACTACGCCGCCACCGAGGGCCTGGGCACGCTGGTCGACTCGGCGACGTGGCTGGCTCATCCGGGGACGGTCGGCCGCCCGATGCTGGCCGACCAGGTCAAGGTGGCCGACCCCGACGGCAATCCCGTCGTCCCGGGCGAGATCGGTCTGGTCTTCCTGCGGGCTTCGGCCGCCAGCAGGTTCGACTACTACGGCGACGCGGAGAAAACCGGTGACGCCTTCCGGGGCGACTACTTCACCCTGGGTGATATGGGCTTCATGGACGACGAGGGCTTTCTGTTCCTGACCGACCGCACCGCCAACCTCATCATCTCGGGTGGCGTGAACATCTACCCGGCCGAAGTCGACGCCGTCCTGCTCGAGCATCCGGCCGTGGGCGACGTGGCGACCATCGGGGTACCCGACGAGGAATGGGGCGAGGCGGTCAAGGCCGTGGTGGAGCCGGCCGAGGGGGTGGTGGTCAGCGGGGCCCAGGGCGCCGAACTGGGGGCCGAGCTCATGGCGTTCTGCCGGGCGCGGCTGGCCCACTTCAAGTGCCCACGCACGGTGGATTTCGTGGACCAGCTGCCGCGCGAGGATACGGGGAAGATCTACAAGCGGCTGCTGCGTGACCAGTATCGAGCGGCAGCAGCGGGACAGCAGCGGTAGCGAGATCCGAGATCCGAGACATACGAGGGATGCGAGATAAAGGAGCGAACATCATGGGTATCAACGACGGACGCATCGTCGTCATCACCGGGGCGGGCCGGGGCATCGGGCGTGAGCACGCCCTCGAGTTCGCCAGCCAGGGCGCCAAGATCGTGGTGAACGACCTCGGGGCGGAGGTCGACGGGACCGGGAGTTCGGCCGGTCCGGCGGGAGAGGTGGTCGACGAGATACGTGGCATGGGCGCCGAAGCCGTGGCCAACGGTGACGACGTCTCGGACTACGAAGGGGCCGGGCGGCTGATCCAGACCGCCATCGACACGTTCGGCGGGCTCGATGTCCTGGTCAACAACGCCGGGATCCTACGTGACCGGATGATGGTCAATATGACGATCGAGGAGTGGGATGCGGTCATCCGGGTGCACCTGCGGGGGACGTTTGCGCCGATGCGCCACGCCAGTGAGTACTGGCGCAACCGCTCCAAAGCGGGCGAGACCAACGATGCCCGGATCATCAACACGACGTCGCCGTCGGGGATCTACGGCAACGTGGGGCAGACCAACTACGGCGCAGCCAAGGCCGGTATCGCCTCCATGACGATCATTGCGGCGATGGAGCTGGGCCGCTATGGCGTCACCGTCAACGCCATCGCCCCGGCCGCCCTGACCCGGATGACCGAGAACCTGGGCATGGGCGCTGCCTCTGCGGCCAAGAAGCCCGAGGAGTTCGACCCGTTGGACCCGGGCAACATCGCTCCCCTGGTCGTGTGGCTGGGCAGCCCCGAGTCGGCCGCCATCACCGGGCGGGTCTTCAACGTGATGGGCGGCAATATCTCGGTGGCCGAGGGCTGGGTGGCCGGGCCCGGGGTCGACAAGGACGACCGCTGGGATCCGGCCGAGCTGGGCGGGGTCATCCCCGGGCTGGTCGAGAAGGCGGCGCCGAACGCCAACATGGGTGGGAAGAGGAGCTGACTGAAATGACCATCGAGTCGGAGTCGGAGTCGGACTCGGGGGCGGGGTCGGGGGCCGGGTCGGGGGTCACGCCTCCGCTGCCGAGTCAAGGGGAGATGGACGAGGCCATCCACATCATCCACGACAATGCCAATCGCGCCTTCCTGTGGGACTACGAGCGGAACCGGACGCAACTGGTCACGCTCTACAACAAGGCCATGGGCTCGCAGTGGAACAGCGTGACCGACCTGGACTGGGCCACCGACGTCGACCCCGAGCGTCTGGTGGCCGAGCAGGACAGCCCGATGCTGGCGGTGGCCCGGGTGGCGGGGCGGCTGCCGGGCTCGCCGTTGGCCACGTGGTCGGAGAAGGAGTACACCCGGCTTGGCATCGAGTTCTTCACGGCCTCGTTGAGCCAGTTCATGCACGGCGAGCAGGGCGCCATGATGACCGCCGCCAAGATCGTCGAGACCGTGCCTTGGATCGACGCCAAGTACTACGCCTCCACCCAGACCATGGACGAGGCCCGGCACACCGAGGTGTTCGCCAAGTACCTGTCGACCAAGTTGGGCGAGGCCTACCCGATGAGCCCGTTCCTGAAGGAGCAGATCTGGTCCTTGCTGGAGGACTCCCGGTGGGACATTGCGTATCTGGGGATGCAGATCGTGATCGAGTCGCTGGCGTTGGCGGCGTTCGGGGACATGTTGCGGCGGACCCAGGAGCCGCTGCTGAAGAAGTTGCTGCGGTACGTCATGTCAGACGAGGCCCGGCACGTGGCGTTCGGGGTGTTGACGTTGTCGGAGTTCTACGCCGACCTGAGCCAGGCCGAACTCAAGGAACGCCAGGAGTTCATGGTCGACGCGACCTTGAACTCGCGGTCGCGGGCGACGACGCCCGAGGTGTGGGAACGGATGGGGACGACGGAGGCTGCTGTGGTGCCCTTCATCGTGCAGGCGGCCGCCGAGTCCAAGGTCAACCCCGCGCGTGGCTTCCAACGCGGCTTCTTCGCCAAGCTGGTGCCGAACACCCGCAAGCTGGGCCTGCTGGACGCGAATGGTGGGTATCTACGGGAGCGCTGGGGCGCGGCGGGGCTTCTGGAATTCGAGTTCGCTGACGACACCGGCTCCGACTACGAGGCCTATGACGCCGTGGCGGCCGACCGGATGGCTTCGGCGGCGGACTGAGGACTGAGGACTGAGGACCGGGGACACGACGGTCGGGCGACTGACTTCTGGTGCTCCTGGAAGGGAATGATATGGCCGGCGCCCCCGCCAGAGTGATCGAGCGCATCCGGAAGACCTGCCTGGCCCTGCCCGAGGCGGTCGAGAAGTCGTTCGGCGGACACGTCTCCCCCGGCTTTCGGGTGCGGGACAAGCTCTTCGTCGTCATCAGCGAGGATCGGTCATATATGACCCTGAAGGCGCCGGAGGGGGTTCAGCGGATATTGGTCAATTCCGACGGCGAGCGATTCTTCGTGCCTCCCTACGTGGGCTCAAAGGGCTGGGTCGGCGTGCGGATCGCCCTGGAAGCGGCGCCCAATTGGGACGAGGTTGCCGAGATGATCTACGAGAGTTACTGCCTGACGGCGCCCAAGCGGCTGGTGGCCCGGCTGGAGGCCGAACGCGAGGCCGAGCCGGAGGGCTGACTGACCGGGCTGAGGCAAGCGAACTGAGGCGTGCGGATGGGGCAGGCGACGAGACCTGGCCGGCCTTGCGCAACCTCGTCAGACGGGGTCTGGGATCCAGTTGCCGTGGAATCCCGCCGGTACCCGCTGGGGCAAGTGGACGATGGCTTGGGGCTCGCCACAGATGTCCTGGGCATTGAGGACGTACAGATCCGAGTCGTCCGTGCCGGCCTGATGCACCAGTGTCAGTACCCAGCCGTCGCCCTCTTGGGAGGTCTCGCTGCGCGGCACGAAGACGCCCTCCCCGATGGTGGCGCCGGACCGGAAGTTCCGCACCTCAGTGGTATTGGCCAGGTGATCATGGCGGATCAGACCCGACTCGGTCCCGACAATGCCGCCCTCGTCCCGCACGGAGACGCTGTAGCCGATCCGGTATGGACGACCGAGCTGTCGTTCGTCAATACGGGGAAACTCCTGGCCTCGGTCATCGAGGCGCTCTTCCTTCACGGGGCCACCGTGGCCGTCGACGTGCCAACGCTCGAGCGTCGGCAGACCCTCGGAGGGACCGTTCAGTACGGTGCGGAACATGGAGGGGTGTCGAGCCACGTCGAGCACGATGCCATCGCCGCCTTCGGTGTCGTATGCGTTCATGGTGTGGAACACGTAGCAGGGGTCGACCTCGTGCCACACGACGTGAGTGGAGTCACCGTCCCGGGGCAAGAGCCCCACGCGGGCCGGGTAGTCCTCCGCCCAGTGGTAAGGAAAGAGCGATCCGGCGCCCGCCATCTCCAGATCGAACAGCACGGGCAGATCCAATAGGACAATCCACTTCTCGGTGATGGCTGTGTCATGCACGCTCACGGGCCCGCCCAGGGTGACCCTCCGTGACGAACGGACTCGGGACTGGGCGTCGAGGATTGTCACCTCGACGTCATTACCCCACCCCCAGTAGTAGGACACCGCGTAGAGTTCGCCCGACTGGGGATCCCGCTTCGGGTGGGCCGTGTAACCACCGGCCAGAGAACCATCGAAGTCGCAGGGCCCGATCGTCTCGAGCTCGTCAGTGAGCTCGTAGGGCCGGGCGCCGGCCTCGACGATGGCGAAGGTCCGTCCGGCGTGCCCGATCACGTTGGTGTTGGAGGCGAAGTCCATCCCCTCATGCACCGGACCGGGATGAACCGCCTCCCCCAAGGCCTGGGCCACCTCCGCTGATCGGACCCATCGGTTGCGATACCAATTGGCCTTGCCCTCGCTCAGGTGAATCCCGTGCACCATCCCATCGCCGGTGAACCAGTGATAGGTCGATGGGTCAGGCGCCTTGACCGGGTTCGGTCCGTTGCGCAGAAAGCGACCACTCAGTTCGACGGGCAACGATCCGATCACGGTCAGATTTGGCGCTGTCACCTCGGTGACCACCGGCGCGAAGTTGCCCATCAAATACGGATTGGTGGCCACAGCGATTTATCCCCTCCATCTCGGGCGACTTTGCCCATTGACGACGTGTCTCTGGCAACATACCGGGACCCTTGGATCTTGTCAATGGAAAGATTCTGCTACGCTGCTCCTGTGCCCAAGCACAGGCGGCCGCCTACTTCGAAATCCTCCACCATGCGGACGCCCATGCGGGCGCCCACGCCGACGGTCACCCCCGCCGCGACGTCAACCGCTGCAGTATCGCTGAATGCGGAGTCGCCGACAGCTCCGGCATCGACGGCCACGTCGTCGTCCGACACCTATCACCATGGTGACTTACGGCGGGTGCTGTTGGACGCCGCCGCGAAGTCGATCGCCGAGAACGGCGCGGCCGCTCTGAGTTTGAGGGCATTGGCCGCCACGGCGGGTGTCTCCCACGCCGCGCCGGTGCACCATTTCGGGGACAAGGCGGGGTTGTTCACTGCGGTGGCCACCGAGGGCTTCACACTGCTGGGCGAAGAGCTCCACTCCGTGTGGACCGAGACCGGCGATTTCCTCGAGATCGGCGTGGGATACATCCGCTTCGCCTTGGAGCACCGGGGTCATTTCGAGGTGATGTTCCAGCCTGAGTTGATGAATCTGGCTGATCCCAGATTGGTGGACGCCAAGACCCGGGCATTCGCCACACTGGACGAACCACTGGCCGCGGCCGGTCCGGACCGGGATGACCAGCAAGCCCACCTGGCCGGCCTTGCCAGCTGGTCGATCGTGCACGGACTGGCCACCTTGGCCCTGAGCGACAACCTCTCCCAGATTGACCTGGCCGATCCCGAGGATCTGGCCAGGCACGTACTCATGTTCCTCAGGGTGGTCTGACCTCACCCACGTCCGAACGGAGTCAGACAGTCAATCTCCGGCTCGACTCCGGCTTTGCTACGGCTCGACTACAGGCTTCGCGGCGTGCTCGGGACGGGCTCAGGGACCGGCTCGACCGCAGGCTTGGGCGCCTGCTCGGGGACTGGTCTGACGGCCCGACCGACGACCCCGCTGCGTGCCCGAAATTGGGCAAATCTCCATGGGACCGGTGATTGCGCAGTCCAGCGCGCTAGAGTTCTCCCCGAGGGCACCACCAGTACAGATTGGAAATCCCTCTGACTCGAGAGAGTCGCACCGGCCGTGGCCCCCAGGAAACGGGGTCAAATCTGGCCAGGGAAGGAGTGGATTTTCAATGGCAACTGGTTCCGTGAAGTGGTTTAACGGTGAGAAGGGCTTCGGCTTCATCACTCAGGACGGTGGCGGCCCCGACGTATTCGTGCATTTCAGCGCGATCTCCGGTACGGGCTACCGCAACCTGGAGGAAGGACAAAAGGTCGAGTTCGAGACCAACCAAGGCCCCAAGGGGCTTCAGGCCGCGAACGTTCGCGCCATCTAGTCGGTGACGGGCGCCC
>DASZJQ010000088.1:0-15147 GCA_035947875.1 Acidimicrobiales bacterium | reverse complement strand
CCGCTATCCCGACATCGCCACGCTGGTGGACGCCGGTGTCTGCCCGGCCGACCGGCCCGGGATCGTGCACCGACTCGACAAGGGCACCTCGGGCCTGATGGTGGTGGCCCGAACCGAAATGGCCTATACGGCCCTGGTGGCCCAACTGGCCGACCGCACCATGCGCCGCCACTACCTGGCCCTGGTGGAGGGGCTGGTGGCCGATGACCGGGGGGAGATCGATGCACCGATCGGGCGGTCCACCCGGACGCCGACCAAGATGGCCGTCTCCTCCAATGGGCGGTCGGCCCGGACGGGTTACACCGTCTTGGAGCGGCGCAGCGAGCCGCGCGAACTCACCCTGCTCGAGCTCAGTCTGGAGAGCGGGCGCACCCACCAGATCCGCGTCCACATGGCCGCCATCGGACACCCCGTCGTGGGCGACGCCCGCTACGGCGCGCCTGACCGACGCTTAGGTTCGGGACGGTTCTTCCTTCATGCGGGCCGGTTGGCCTTCATGCACCCGGGAACCCACGAACGGGTGGACTTCGAGGCTCCGCTTCCCGAGGACCTCGAGGGCTATGAGCCCGCTTGATCTGATCCAGCCCTGTAGCTCTCCTAGGCGGCTTGCTTAGGCGGCTTGGTGGACCCCGAGCACGTCGGTGTCAAAGGAGAGTGCAGCCAGCGCCTCTTCCTCGGCCCTTCGTACCCGGCGCACGCCGACGCCCAGACGCTCGGCCGTGGACTGCAGCGAGGCCGGCGAGTCCCCGCCGAAGCCGAAGCGCAGGCGCAGCACGTCGCGCTGGAGATCGGGCAGCTTCTCGACCGCCTCGCGGACCCGGTCGTAGACCATGGTCTGCTCCACGTCGGCCACAAAGTCCGAGGCATCCGGAGCTACCAGTTCACCCAAGGTGGTGGCTGATTCCGAGGCCGCTGGTTGGTCCAGTGACGCGGTGACCCTGGCCACATCTTCGAGCGAGTGACGCTCGTCGGCCGTCATGCCGGTCGCCTCGGTCAGCTCCTCCTCGGTCGGGGTGCGCCCGAGGGTGTTGGCCAGTTCGGCCTTCGTCAGTTCCAGCCGCTGGATCTGCTCGCCCACCTCGAGGGGGATCCGAATGGTGCGCCCGTGTTGCTGGACGGCCCGTTGGAGGGCCTGCCGGATCCACCAGGTGGCATAGGTCGAGAAGCGGAAACCCCGCTCCCAATCGAACTTGTCGACCGCACGCATCAGGCCGAATGACCCCTCTTGGACAAGGTCGGCCATATCCACGCCGCGGTCTTGGTAACGCCGGGCCCAGTGCACGACCAACCGCAGGTTGGCCGCCACCATCTGCTTGCGAGCCGCTTCGTCGCCGGCCGCGACGCGCTTCGCCAACTCCACCTGCTGCTCGTGATCGGGCATGGGGAACTGGTCCAGATCACGCAACATCAAACCCAAGGTGTCGGCTGTGCTCACCGCGCTCTTCATCACTTCTCTCCCGACGCTCTTCGCTCTCTCTCATCCGTACCCGGAGTCACCCGGGATGAATCTGACCCGTACAACACCGGATGTGCCGCCATCATTCCATTGGGCTGTTCGCGCCCGAAGTTGCGCGGCCGGACGGGCTCGTGGTCACCTTGCGCCCAATGCCTCCCCGCATGGTCCTGCTGCGCCACGGCGCGACGGAATGGTCGCTCACTGGTCAACACACGGGCCGGACGGATATTCCCCTGCTCGAGGAGGGGCGGGAACAGGCCAAACGGGCTGGTCAGCTGCTCTGCCGCCTGCCGTTCACCCAGATCCTGGCGAGCCCGTTGCAACGGGCCCGGGACACGTGCACCCTGGCGGGGTTCGACGGAGAGATCGAGCCGGACCTTCTCGAGTGGGACTACGGCGCGTATGAGGGGCTGACCACCGCCCAGATCCAGGTCGGACGTCCGGGGTGGTCGCTGTGGAACGACGGCGTGCCGGAGGGGGAGCGGGCCGCCGATGTGGGGCGCCGGGCCGATCGGGTCATCGAGCGGGCTCGGCAGTCCCTTGGAGACACCCTCTGCGTGGCCCACGGGCACATCTTGCGGGTGCTCGCCGCTCGGTGGCTCGAGCTGCCGCCGGTGGGGGGCCGACTGTTCTACCTCGGTGCCGGTGCGATCAGTGTGCTGGGCTGGGAGCATGACACACCGGTTCTGCAGATGTGGAACCGGGAGACCGACGAGGCGATGTGGAACCGGGAGAACGAGGAGGAGATGTGAGGGAACGGTTCGCTCAGCTGACCGGGGCGGCCACGTTGCCCCGGGCCCGGGCCACCATGTCGGCCAGGCTGAACGACTGCAGGTGGGTGCGCATGGTCTCGCCGACGTCGGCCCACACGGCCAGCAGGACGCATTGGCCCTCGTGGTCACACGCCCCGTCGGCGTGGGGCTCACCGAAGTCGCCGGCGGCGATGGGGCCGTCGACGGCCGAGACGATCTGGGCCAGCGTGATATCGGCGGGCAGGCGGGCCAGCACATAGCCGCCGCCGACCCCCCGCTTGGAGCGCACGAGGCCGGCTCCCTTGAGGGCGAGCAGGATCTGCTCGAGATAGGGCTGTGGCAGCGCGGTCCGCTCGGCGATGTCGCGCACGGACGTGGGCGTGTCGCCATCGTGGAGGGCCAGAGACAGCAAGGCCCTGCTGGCGTAGTCGCCGCGCGTCGATACCCTCACGGGCCAATGTTACCGGTCGAAGTGTCATGAGGGATGTGTTTGGCGGGTCTACGGTGTCCCGCTGTGCCCGTATCAGAAGTGCCCGCAGAGGCTGAACCTCAAGGAGCAGGGCCCGGAGCAGGGCCCGGGGCCGTGCCCGTGCAGCCGCTCCTCCCTGACTTCGGGGGGGCGTGCCTGACCGGGGTGGTCCCGGGTGTGCTGGGGAGCCTGTACCGGGGTGAGGCACCGCCCGCCTGGATGCCGGACCCGGTGGGCCAGGGGTCACAGGTGGTCCTGCTCGTCCTCGACGGTCTGGGCTGGCAGCAGCTGGCGGACCGGCGGCCGTTGGCCCCGACGCTGTCGGAAGGGGTCGGGGGCCCCATCACCTCGGTGGCGCCCAGCACGACCGCCTGTGCGCTGACCTCGTTGGCGACCGGGTGCGCGCCGTCGGCGCACGGGGTGGTCGGGTATCGAGTGGCCTGGGGTCACGAGGTCATGAACATCCTGGCCTGGACCGTGGGCGGGGTCGATGCGCGGATGCGGGTCCCGAGTTCGGCCTTCCAGCCGTGCCCCTCGTTCCCGGGCGCGCCGGGCCCGGTGCCGGTGGTGACCCGCTACGACTACGGCCCGACGGGCTTCTCGGCGGCACACCTGGGTGAGGCGGCACTGCACCGCTGGTACACGCCGGCCGGCCTGGTCACCGGGGTGCGCCGGCTGCTGGGTGACGGTGCCCGTTTCGTCTACGCCTATTACGAGGGCATCGACAAGGTGGCCCACGCCGGGGGACTGGGCGAGTACTACGACGACGAACTGGTGGCCGTGGACCGGCTGGTGGCCGACGTCCTGTGTGCGCTGCCGGCCGGGGCGACGCTGCTGGTGACGGCCGACCACGGGCAGGTCGACGTGGGGCGGGCCGGCGAGGTCCTGCCGGGCGACGTGATGGACGGGGTGACCCTGCTGAGTGGCGAGGGGCGCTTTCGCTGGCTCCACGTGCGGCCGGGGGCGTGTGATGCGGTCATGGCCGCGGCCACGGATTCGTACGGCGACGTGGCGTGGGTGCGCACCCGGGAGCAGATCGTGGCCGACGGGTGGCTGGGTGGCGTGCCGTCGGCGGCGGTGGCATCTCGGATGGGCGACGTCCTCCTGGCCCCCTTCGCGCCCACGGCCTTCCTCGACCCGGCGGACACCGGCGAACTCCGGCTCGAGGCCCGGCATGGGTCCCTCACCCCCGCCGAGATGCTGGTTCCCCTGATCAGCTGGCCCTCCCCCTGAGGCGGGGCGCGCTGGTGGCAGGATTGGGACATGGCTGACGACCCGACTCCGATCGCCCCAGACGAAGTGCTCGGCGCGCCGAGCGGCACCCCGGACCAGGCCGGCGGGCCAGGCGAGACACCGGAGGCGCGCGAGGCGGTCAACGAGCCCGCCAAGGTGCTGCGGATCGGCTCGATGGTGAAGACCCTGCTCGACGAGGTGCGCCAGGCCCCGCTCGACGAGAAGAGCCGGACCCGCCTGCGCGAGATTTACGAGCAGTCGATCCACGACCTGTCCGAGGGTCTCTCGCCCGACCTGGTGGCCGAGCTCGATCGCATGGCCCTGCCCTTTGACGACACGGCGCCCAGCGAGTCCGAGCTGCGCATCGCCCAGGCCCAACTGGTGGGCTGGTTGGAGGGGTTGTTCCACGGGATCCAGGCCACGCTCATGTCCCAGCAGATGGCCGCCCGATCCCAGCTCGAGGAGATGCGCCAACGCGGGCTGCCCCAGGCGGGGGAGAGCTCGACGAGCCGCCCGGGGGCGTACCTGTGAATCGAGGACACCGTGGATGACCGTGCGTCGATGACCCGATGACCCGATGACCGCTGCACCAGCAAGGGGAGGACCCGCCCATGGTTGACGAAGCAAATGGTGCCGCCGGTGGAGGTGCGCCCTCGTATCCGGGGGGATCCTCGGAGGGCGCGCCGCCGATGCCGCCACCCATGCCGCCGCCACCACCTTCGTACCCGGCTCCCCTGCCAGGTGGGTATCCCCCTCCCCAGGGGGGCTTCGGGGTTGGGACCGGACTGCTGGGTGCCCCCTATGCCAGTTGGGGCCTCCGGGTGGGGGGCTACCTGATCGACGGCGTCATCTTCCTGGTGGTGAACTTCATCCTGCAGGCGTTGTTCCGGCGGAGCAACGTCTTGGTGCTGCACAACGTCATGACCACCCGGGGGGTGGTGCACCATCAGCGCTACGACTTCCTGGTCTACGGCCTCGGCGCCATCTTTTTCCTTATCTATTGCACGGTCCTGGTGGGTGGTCCTCGCGGCCAGACCGTTGGCATGATGGCCGTGGGGGCGCGGGCCGTGCGAGACGAGTCCAATGCCGTGGTCGGTTACGCCAGGGCGTTCTGGCGGTCGCTGGTGGCGTTGCTCCTGGGCTACACCGTGATCGTGGGTCTCCTCGACGTCCTGTGGCCCCTATGGGACAAGAAGAACCAGACGCTGCACGACAAGGCGGTCGGCACGGTCGTACTCCGGACCAGGAACGCGGGGTAGGGTCCAGGGTTCGCGTGCGAATGACACGATTGTAAGTTCAAGCCGAGAGGAGGGCCGGTGTCGGAGCGGTCGTTTACGCACCTACATACCCACACCGAGTTCTCCATGCTCGATGGCGCCGCCCGCGTCGGGGCGCTCGTGGCCGCCGCCGCCGCCGATGGACAGCCGGCCCTCGGGATCACCGACCACGGGAACATGTACGGGGTCCTCGACTTCTACAAGGCCTGCCGTGAGCAGGGCATCACGCCGATCATCGGCACCGAGGCCTACATGGCGGCCGAGTCGCGCCACGAGCGGCCGGTCCGGCGGGGCAAGGTGGACGACACCGGCGGCGACGTGGAAGGGGGGCAGAAGCTCTACTACCACCTGACCCTCTTGTCGGAGACGGTCGAGGGGTACCGCAATCTGCTCAAGCTCTCGTCGGCCGCCTACCTGGAGGGGTACTACTACAAGCCCCGACTCGACTGGGAGCTGCTCGAGCGACACCATGAGGGCCTGATCGCCACCACGGGGTGCCTGGGCGGCGTGGTGCTCCAGGCGCTGTTGGGCGGCGACGTCGAGTTGGCGGAGAGCCGGGCCGCTCGGCTGCAGGATATTTTCGGCAAGGAGAACCTCTTCGTCGAACTGCAGGACCACGGGATCGCCGATCAGAAGCGGACCAACCCGCAACTGGTGGAGATCGCCCGCCGGCTCGATGCCCCGCTGCTGGCCACCAACGACAGCCACTACACGCATCGAGAGGATGCGGTGGCCCACGATGCGCTGCTCTGCGTGCAGACGGGTGCGTTGCTGTCGGACACCAATCGCTTCCACTTCGAGGGGACCGAGCACTACCTCAAGTCGTCCCGCGAGATGCGGCACCTCTTCGCCGAGCTTCCCGAGGCGTGCGACAACACGCTGCTCATCGCCGAGCGGGCCGACGTCGAGCTCGAGCTGGGCAAGCCCAGCCTGCCCGAGTTCCCGGTGCCCGAGCGCTTCGCGGGCGAGATGTACGAGGACCGTGCCCTGGCCTACCTGCGGGACCTGACGATGGATGGGGCGCGCCAGCGCTACGGCAGTGCCGTTCCGGGCGCGGTGACCGAGCGCCTCGACTACGAGCTTGGCGTCATCGGCAGCATGGGCTTCGCCGCCTACTTCCTGGTGGTGTGGGACCTGATCCGCTTCGCTCGGGACTCGGGCATCCGGGTCGGCCCGGGCCGCGGCTCGGCCGCTGGTTGCTGCGTGGCCTACTGCCTGAAGATCGTGGACCTCGACCCGATCAAGTACGACCTGCTGTTCGAGCGCTTCCTCAACCCGGGCCGCAAGCAGATGCCCGACATCGACATGGACTTCGACGAGCGCTACCGGGCCGACGTCATGCGCTACGCCGCCGAGAAGTACGGCAGCGACCGGGTGGCCCAGGTGGTGACCTTCTCCACCATCAAGGCGCGGGCCGCGGTGCGCGATGCCGCCCGCGTCCTGGGGAAGCCCTACATCGTCGGCGATCGCATCGCCAAGGCCATGCCGCCTCTGGTCATGGGGCGCGACACCCCGCTGAAGGCCTGCATGACCAAGACCGAGGGGCACGAGGAGGGCTTCGCCGCTGCGGCCGAGCTGCGGGCGATGCACGGGTCCGACGTCGACGCCAAAGAGGTGATCGACGTGGCGTTGGGCCTCGAGGGCCTGCGCCGCCAGGACGGGATCCACGCCGCCGCTGTCGTCATCTCGCGTGACCCGTTGACCGACTACCTGCCCATTCAGCGCAAGCCCGACGCTGGGGGCAAGCCCGAAGACGCCCCGATCGTCACCCAGTACGAGATGCACGGGGTCGAAGAGCTCGGGCTGCTCAAGATGGACTTCCTCGGGCTGCGCAATCTCTCCATCATCGAGCGCACGCTCGACCTGGTCGAAGCGGAGACCGGGCAGCGCCCCGACATCGACAACGTGGACCTGGCCGACGAACCGACCCTCGAGATGTTGCGCCGGGCCGACTCCATCGGCGTGTTCCAGCTGGAGGGGACGGCCATGCGCCAGACCCTGCGGGCGCTGGCGCCCACCAGCTTCGACGACGTCGCCGCCCTGGTGGCGCTCTACCGTCCCGGGCCGATGGCGGCCAACATGCACCGCGACTACCCCGAGCTGAAGAACGGGCGCAAGAAGCTGACCTACCTGCACCCCGACCTCGAGCCCATCCTGAAGGACACCTACGGGCTGATGCTTTACCAGGAGTCCGTCATGAGGGTGGCCCAGAAGTTCGCGGGCTACTCCCTCGAAGAAGCGGACAATCTCCGCAAGGCCTGTGGGAAGAAGATCCGGGCGCTCATTGCGGCCGAACGTGAGAAGTTCGTGGCCGGCTGTGTCGAGCAGGGCTACGGCGAGAAGCTGGGGACCGAGCTCTTCGACATCATCGAGCCCTTCGCCGACTACGCCTTCAACAAGTCCCACTCCTACGGCTACGGGCTGGTGGCCTACCAGACGGCCTGGCTCAAGGCCCACTTCACCGTCGAGTACATGGCCGCGCTGTTGACGTCGGTCAAGGACAACAAGGACAAGACGGCGGTCTACCTGGCCGAGTGCCGGTCCCGCGGCATCGACGTGCTGCCACCCGATGTCAACCGGTCGGTGGCCGAATTCGCCCCCGACCGCTCGGGCGATCGCGTCGGGGATGTCATCGTCTTCGGCATGGCGGCGGTGCGCAACGTGGGCGAGAGCCTGGTGGAGCGCATCGTGGCCGAGCGCAACGCCAACGGGCCCTTCGAGGACGTCTTCGACTTCTGCCAGCGGGTCGACCCGATGGTCCTCAACAAGCGCACCATGGAGTCGCTCATCAAGGGTGGGGCCTTCGACGCGCTGGGCCACTCCCGTCAGGGCCTCTGCTTGGTGATCGAGGGCATCGTCGACCGGACGCTCGAACGGCGGCGGGAACACGACCTGGGGATCACCTCCCTCTTCGCCGCCTTCGAGGAGGAGCAGCACGACCCCGGCTGGGGCGCGGCCAAGGTGGCCATCCCCGACACCGAGTTCGACAAGGGCCAGCGCCTGGCCTTCGAGAAGGAAATGCTCGGCCTCTACGTGAGCGACCATCCCCTGATGGGCTTTGAGCAGGCGCTGTCACGCCACACGGACTGCAGCCTCTCGGATCTTCGAGAGGAGGAGCCGACCGGGGAACAGCGGTCCCCCGTGCGCTCCGTCGGCGGCGTGGTGACCGACCTGCGCCGGACCTATACCAAGAAGGGCGACCTGATGGCCCGCTTCGTCCTGGAGGACCTCCAGGCCGCCATGGAGGTCTTCGTCTTCCCCCGGACCATGGCCGACTTCGGGGCGCTGATCGAGAACGACGCCATCCTGGTCGTCCGGGGCCGCCTCGACAGCCGGGAGGAGGAGCCCAAGATCGTCTGCATGGAGGTCAGCCGCCCCCTGCTGGAGCGGGGTGAGGAGGACCTCCACGTATCGCTGCCCCTGGGGGTCTTGACCGACGCCACCGTGGGCGGCCTCAAGGAGGTCCTGAGCGGACACCCGGGCCCCTCATCGGTCCTGCTGCACCTCGGGGACAAGGTGCTCCGCCTTCCGCCGGAATTCAACGTGGACTGCCGGAATGGTCTGGTGGGGGAGCTCAAACGCCTCCTGGGACCGGGCGCCGTGCTGACGTAAATCCCAGTTCACCGGGGTTGGACCTGAGAGAAGGGCCACTCGGCCCGGGCGCACGGGTCGGGGCCGGTTGGGAACGAACCGGAATCAGCCACTAGAATCAACTCATGCCGATCGTAGTGAGCACCAAGGATTGCACTGCGCTCAGCGACGCTGAGCTGGTGGAAATGGCTGATCTGTGTGCCGAGCGACCCCCCGGTTTTGACATCGGGTTCCTGTCCAAGGAGCGCGAATCGTGGGTCCTCATCACGCACGCCCGGGAGGGAAACAAGTTGCGGGGCTATTCGTTCTGCACCCTGGAGAGAATCGGGGGGACCCCATCGTTGCTGGTGGGGCTGGCGCTGGTCGACCGCACTTCGCGGGCCGAAGCGGCGCTGAAGGCGATCATGGCCGACCAGTACCGCCGTGCGTTGCTGGCCTTTCCCGACGAGGACGTCCTGCTGGGCACGCGGCTGTTGTCGCCTGAAGGCTTCCGCGCCTTCTCCGGCCTGCAGGACGTGGTGCCCTTTCCCGAGCACAAGTCATCGGGCGAGGAGCGAGCCTGGGCGCGTCGACTGTCGAAGCGATTTGGCTGCGAGAGCCGGCTGGACGACCGCACCTTCGTCCTCAAGGGTGACGGCTCGGTCGCTGGCGGCCTGGACTTCTATGCCGCCAAGGTGAAGATCCCCGATGGGGTGGAGCAGCACTTCGGCGATTTCAACGTCGATCGAGGTGACCGACTGGTGGCCTTCGGCTGGGCCATGGCCGAGGATCTCGCCGGGGGCAAGCTCGGTCGCTGAGCTGTACTGAACTGAGCTGAAACGGGCGGGTCGACCGCCGCCGACCGGGATCGAGGTTTCGTCAGCCTCGGGGCAGCACGGCCGAGCACACCTTGTAGCAGTGCCCGTCGCGGGGCTGGCTGACCGTCACCAAGAGGTACTGCGGATCAAACCCGAGGGCGGCGGACAGGCTCTTGCCGCTGAGGCGCTCGCGCCGGGCGGCGTCGAGGGCCCGTGCGGCTTTTTGGTCCTCGACCGGGAGCCAGACGTCGTCACGGTCCCACCCGAAACGCACCCAGGTGGTGCCGTCCCCTCCCCGGCGGATGAGCTGCGGGCTTCGGGTGGGCTCGATGAGGGCCACCGAGGGGCGGAAGCCGCGGAACTCCCAGTAGGGAGCCGATGGTCCGGGGAACCCGAGCAGGGGACCTTCGGGGCTGGCCACCATGCCCTGCAGCAGCTTGCGGACGCGCCGCCCCCGCAGTGTCCCGACGTGCCGGGGCAGATCGGCGGCCGTGGTGGCCTCGGGCTGGGCCAGGTCATCCCGTTCGGGATCGTCGGCCAGGGTGACCTCCACCACGTCGAACACCGTGATGTCCGGTTCATGGTTCTCGGGCCAGGGCACCCGCACGCGCATGATGGTGCCGGTGGCCAGGTCGACCACCGTGGTGTCCTCGACGGTCGAGGCCAGCACCAACAGGTGCAGCTTGGACCCACCGGTGGTGGGGATCCTCTCCTGCCGGCGGGCTGACCGGCGTAGGAACTGCCGTGGGTCGGCTGGTTCGGCGCGTGCATGACGGCGAGGACCGCCCGGACCCTTCGGAGCGCCCTGACTGTCCGTACCGCCTGGGCCGTCAGGGCCGCCAGGGCCACCTGGGCCACCTGGGCGGCCCCGTTCGGTCTCGGTGACGTCGTCGGTCATCGGCGCAACCCTTCAATTTGTCCAGCCAAGGTGGTGACGTCGTCGGCCGGAACGTCGCAGGCGGCGCCGCGGCACACGAAGGCGAAGCCGTCCGGTCGATCGGCAAAGAGAGGCGACTCGCCCCGTTCACCCCAGGCGACCACCGCTGCGGGAAGCCAGGGCCGGCGCACCTCGGCCAACAGATCGTCCCGCTGGCCCGTGACGACGATCTCCTGGCGCCCGGCGAGCATGGGGAGGGCGCTCACCATGTCCGCCAGCGAGCCCGGGTGCTGGGTGACCAGGGGCAGGGCGAGGGCCACCGTGCGATCGGCGGCCTGTTGGAGCGCCTCGTCATCGGTGAGCCCGTCGACCCGCAGAAGGGCCCAGGTGGCGATGGAGTTGGTGGCGGGGAGGGCCCCGTCGACGAACTCCTTGGGGCGCACCACGAGGGTCTCGGCATCGCTGCCGGTGGTGAAGAAGCCACCTTGGTCCTTGTCCCAGAACAGCGTGACCAGCTCCGCCGCCACCCGCTGGGCGCGCTCTCGCCAAAGCGACCTTCCGGTGAGCTCGGACAGTCGGACGCACGCCTCCACCAGCCAGGCGTGGTCGGCGGCCACGGCCAAGTGTCGGGCCCGGCCCCCCTGCCAGCTGCGCATCAGCCGACCGTTCTGGTACATCTCGGCCATCAGGAACTCGCCGATCTCCTGCGCGCGTCGGGCGTAGTGGTCCGAGCCGGTCACCGCGGCCACCTCGGCCAGCGTGGCGACCGCCATGGCGTTCCACTCGGTCAGGACCTTTTCGTCTCGAGCCGGTTGGACGCGGGTCCGGCGCAACTCGGCCAGGAGGGCACGTCCCTCCTCGACGTCGGGCGGACGCCGCAGGGGGGCTCCGACCGGCCGGCACGGGATGGAGCGGCCCTCCCAGTTGCCGGCGTCGGTGATCCCGTACCACTCGGCCGTGGGTCCGACGAGGTGATCGGGGAGGGCCCGGCGAAGCTCGTCGAGGGTGAAGGTGGCGTGACTGCCTTCGATGCCGCCGGCGTCGGCATCGAAGGAGGAATAGAGGGCACCTTCGGGCGTCGACAGGTCCGAGAGGACGAAGTCCAGGGTCTCGGTCACCACGCCCAGGTAATCGGCCTTGCCCGTCTCCTGCCAGCCGTGGAGGTAGGCCCGGGCCAGCAGCGCCTGATCGGTCAGCATCTTCTCGAAGTGGGGCACCAGCCAATGGTTGTCGGTGGAGTAGCGGCAGAAGCCCCCCACCACATGGTCGTAGATGCCGCCGGCCGCCATGGCGTCCAGTGTGGTCAGGGCCATCTGGCGTGACCGCTCGGAGCCGGCGCGGCGGGCGTGTCGCAGGCAGAGCTCGACCAGGGTCGGGCGCGGGAATTTGGGAGCCGGCCCGAACCCGCCCCAGGTGGCGTCGAAGCCCGAGGCCAGTCCCGTAGCCAGTTGCTCGATCAGGGCGTCGGGATCCAGGTCGCCGCCCGCCGCTCTCGACTGGCCCGGCTCGCCGGCGATGTCACGCATCGACTCGGGCAGGTTCACTTCGCGCCTCACGGCGCCAACCAGGGCATCGGCTTGGGCCAGGACCTGCTCTCGTTCCGTTTCCCACGCCGTGCCCATGGCCTGGACCACCCGGCGAAATGACGGCAGGCCGTGTCGCTCCTCCGGCGGGAAGTAGGTGCCGGCGTAGTACGGGCGGCCGTCCGGCGTACAGAACACCGACATGGGCCAACCCCCCGACCCGGTCAGCGCCTGGGTGGCGGCCATGTAGAGCGAATCGAGATCGGGCCGCTCTTCGCGGTCCACCTTCACCGAGATGAACCATCGCGCCAGATCCTTGGCGGTCACCTCGTCCTCAAAGCTCTCGTGGGCCATCACGTGGCACCAGTGACAGGAGGCGTAGCCGATGGAGAGGAAGATCGGCTTGTCCTCGTCCTTGGCCCGCTGCAGGGCCTCGTCACCCCAGGGGTACCACTCGACCGGATTGTCCGCATGCTGACGGAGGTAGGGGCTGGTCTCGTCCGTCAGGAGGTTCACGACCCCCGATGCTATGGCTCATGGCGGGGGTGCCCGCGTGCAAGGCTCAAACCGTGGACCTTGAGCTCAACGGCCAGACCGCTCTCATCACCGGCGCCAGCCGGGGAATTGGCCTGGCCATCGCCAGCCGATTCCTCGAGGCCGGGGCCAACGTGATGCTCTCGTCGCGCACGGCCGAAGACCTGGCCGTGGCCGCCGCATCCCTCGAGGCCGAAGGTCCCGCCGGCCGGGTGGCCTGGAAGGCGGCGCATGTGGGCGATGGTGACCAGGCCCAGGCCTGTGTGGCCGAGACGGTCGAGCGCTTTGGCGCTCTGGACATCCTGGTCAACAACGCCGGCACTAACCCCTATTTCGGCCCCATGGTCGACATCGACGTCCCTCGGGCCCAGAAGACCTTTGAGGTCAATCAACTGGCCGTGCTGATGTGGTCCGCCTACGCCGTGAAGGCCGGACTGCGGGGGTCCATCATCAACGTCGCCTCCATCGGAGGGCTGGGGGTCGAACCCGGCATCGGCTGGTACAACGTCACCAAGGCGGCCGTGCTCCATATCAGCCGGCAGCTGGCCTACGAGCTCGCTCCGGACATACGTGTCAACGCCTTGGCTCCCGGTCTGATCAAGACCAAGCTGGCCCGCGCCCTGTGGGAGGGGCCGGGCGAGGAGCGAATCGCTGCCCACATACCCCTCCGCCGTTTGGGGCTGCCCGACGACGTCGCCACGGCCGCCCTGTTCCTGGCCTCCGATGCCGCCTCATGGATCACCGGGCAGACCCTCGTCGTCGACGGGGGCACGACGAGGGTGCCCTCGGGAGGCGTCGGCTGATCGGACCGTCACACAACGGCGGGCTGGTTCGTCCAAGCAGTGACGAAAGGTGGTGCACCATGGCCCATGTCACGTTGGAGCAAGAAGCACGAGGGGTGATCCCCCGGTAGGCCGGGAGGTACACCCGGCACCGGTTCGGCCAGATGGTCGAGCCGACGGCCGCAGCCTCACACCATTCCGGGGTCCTCGTCGCGATGGGCGCACTCGAAACTGCGGCCGGGATGGGCTGGAAGAAGCTCGATCCGACGCTGCGTTGGCTGGCCATTCAGTCGGCCTCGACCCAGATCGGGTGTTCGTGGTGCGTCGACTACGGCTACTTCGAGGGCATGCATGACGGGATCGACCCGGAGAAGGTCCGCGCCGCCTCACGGTGGCGGGAGTGCGCCCTGTTCGACGAGCGCGAGCGACTCGTCCTCGAGTACGCCGAGGCGGCCACCGAGTCGCCCGCCCGGGTGACCGACGAGTTGGCCACTCGGCTCCGTGCGCACTTCGACGAGGCTGAGATCGTCGAGCTGGCCGCCTGGGTGGCGCTGGAGAACTTCCGTTCCCGCTTCAATGCCGGACTCGGACTGCGGAGCCAAGGGTTTGCCGAGCGGTGCGCGGTCCCTCCGTCGGCTCCGTCGGCTCCGTCGGCTCCGTCGGACAAGGTGCATGACTCCGCCCGAACCTGACGCAGACGTCGCCCAGTTTGAAGAATGGCGCCCGCTTCTCTTCGGGATCGCCTACCGGATGTTGGGGAGTGCGGCCGATGCCGAAGACATCGTCCAAGAGGCCAGCATCCGATGGTTGGGGCGGCGGGAGCGAGACGTCGAGTCCGTGCGCGCCTACCTGGTCACCATCGTGACGCACCTGGGGATGGATCTCCTCACGTCGGCCCGGATGCAGCGGGTCTCCTACGCCGGGCCCTGGCTCCCCGAACCGGTGGTCGTCGACGACACGCTGGCCGCCGAACAGGCGGACTCGTTGTCGCTGGCCTTCCTGGTGCTGCTCGAAGAACTCACTCCGCCGGAGCGGGCGGCCTATCTGCTGCACGACATCTTCGGGTACCCCTTCAACGAGGTGGCCCAGTCGGTGGGTCGCACCCCGACCGATTGCCGTCAGCTTGCCTCTCGGGCGCGCCGGCGAATCGGGGATCGTCGCCGGCGCTTCGATGCGGACCTTCACCACGGCCGCGAACTCACCCGGCAGTTCGTGATGGCGTGCGGCACAGGTGACCTCTTGGGGCTGCTGGGCATGTTGGCCGATGACGTCGTGGTCTGGACCGATGGGGGCGGCAAGGTGCGGGCGGCCATGCGTCCCGTGATCGGTCCGCGCCGCAGCTCGCGATTCCTACTCAATGTGGCCAAGAAGGTCGAGGGATCGTCCCGGGAAACCACCTTGAACGGGCAGCCGGCCATGGTGTTCATCCAGGCCGGGCAGGTGGTCACCGCCCTGGTGCTGGACATTCTCGACGGCAAGATCGTCGGCGTCCGGGTCGTCTCGAATCCCGAGAAGCTCGGCGGTTTGACCGCGGAGCTGGTGCCGATCTGATCCTGGCCGGCACGAGCGCCCCGGGTGGGGATCGCCCCGGATGTCACCCCCTCGGCCTACGGTGAGCGCGTGGGGAAACCATGACGACTCCCAAGAGCGAGCTGGTCCGCATCGCTCAGGCGGCCGCCACGCACTCGTGGCACGTGACGGCGATCCCCTCTGCGGTGATGGCGACGCGGGAGTCGGGGCGCCTCGGAGAGCCATGGGTGGTCATGGCCACGACCACGGCTCGGGGCCTGCGGGTGTCGTTCTTTCATCCGGGCGATGCCCTCGACGCGCAAGGCGAGGAGCTCTCCGACCTCTCG
>DASZJQ010000087.1:0-9010 GCA_035947875.1 Acidimicrobiales bacterium | reverse complement strand
GGCGGCCCGCCTGAGCTCCCTCGACACCGCCACCATCAACCCGCGCACCCTGGCCGTGCTCCAGCTGCGCGCCCTCCAAGACATCGCGGCGGCCCCCGGGTCCAAGGTGGTCGTGCCCTACGAGGCCGCCAGCCTGATGGGGTCGGCCGAGGTCCTGCTCAGCACGCTGCGTCAGGGCTCTGCCGCTCTTTCGGACAACGCCGATTCGCCGAACGGATCCGCCACAACGCCGCCCCCGATCAAACCCGCCAGACCCACCACGTAGTCGCTTCTCCGCACGCGCTCGGGGCGCGCGCCAACGGCGCCCCCCAATACGTTCGTCTTTCCCGAACGGAGGGTGCATGCTCGCCGCCATCTCCGCCGCCACCTTGACCGGTGCTGTCGGTCGTCCCGTATCGGTCGAAGTCCATGTGTCGAGCGGACTTCCCGGGTTCACCATCGTCGGGCTGCCTGACGCCGCCGTGCGCGAGTCGCGCGACCGGGTGCGTGCGGCCCTGCTCTCGAGCGGTCTGCCCTGGCCGTTGCGTCGGGTCACCGTGAACCTCGCACCCTCGGGCGTTCGCAAGGGCGGGGCCGGGCTCGATCTGGCCATTGCGGTGGGCGTGCTGGTGGCCACCGGCGAGATTCCCGCGCCGGCCGTCAACGGCCTGGCCTTTAGTGGTGAGCTCGGGCTCAACGGCTCGCTCCGTCATGTCCCCGGGATGATCGCCCTGGCCGACGCCACCGCACCGCTCGGGCTGGTCGTGCCCCTCTGCGATATGCGTGAGGCTTCGCTCGTCCGCGGCGACGAGGCCCATGGGGTGGCCACCCTGTCCGACCTCGCGGCCGTTCTGCGAGCGCAGGCTCCCTGGCCCGCGGCGCCGCTCCGATCCGACGACCGAAAGACGCCGGCCTCGCCCCGACTCGATCTGGCCGATGTCCGAGGACAGACCGTGGGCCGACACGCGCTCGAAGTGGCGGCGGCCGGCCGGCACCACCTCCTGATGGTGGGGCCACCCGGGTCGGGCAAGACCATGCTGGCCGAGCGCCTCCCCGGGCTCTTGCCGCCGCTCACCCCCGCCGAGTCCCTGACCGTCACCCGGGTGCACTCCGCCGCCGGCTGCGCCCTCCCCGAAGGCGTGCTGGTGACCGACCCACCCTTTCGTGCGCCCCATCACTGGGCTTCGATCGTGGCCCTGGTGGGTGGGGGCAGTTGGTCGCTCCGACCGGGCGAGATCAGCCTGGCCAGCCACGGGATCCTCTTCTTGGACGAGATGGGGGAGTTCCCGGTGGCCGCGCTCGAGTCCTTGCGCCAACCGCTCGAGGAGGGCGTCATCCGCATCAGTCGCGCCGGTGGGACCGTCACCTTTCCGGCCTGCTTTCTCTTGGTCGGGGCCATGAACCCCTGCCCATGCGGTGAAGGCGTCTACCCCGGGCTCTGCCAATGCTCGGTCGTGGCGCGGGCCCGATACGCCCGCCGGCTCTCGGCTCCGTTGCTCGACCGCTTCGATCTGGTGGTGCCCCTGGCCCGTCCGGACCCCGATGAGCTGTTGAACCCCGAACCGGGACCTTCGACCGCGGAGAGCGCGGCGCGGGTGGCGGTGGCCCGAGAACGCGCGGCGGCCCGATCGCCCGG
The DNA here is from genome assembly GCA_035947875.1 of Acidimicrobiales bacterium. Classification (GTDB taxonomy): domain Bacteria; phylum Actinomycetota; class Acidimicrobiia; order Acidimicrobiales; family RAAP-2; genus Bog-473. The sequence goes on along the minus strand of DASZJQ010000087.1, from coordinate 7,395 downwards.
AGACGCAGCGCCATTCCGGCCAGCGGCCTCGAGACTGATCGCGGACCGGCTCCGGGTGGGCCAGCTCAGTGCCCGGGGCGTACACAAGGTGTCGCGGGTGGCTCGGACGGTGGCTGATCTGCTCGGGTCCGACGCCGTCACCGAGGAGCACGTCAGCGATGCCCTCTCGCTTCGCAAGGCCCGCGAACTGGTGGTGGCCCAATGAGCGCCGACTTGCCCGAGATGGCCTATGCCGCCGCGCTGGCTTCGGCTCCCAACGTCGGTCCGGCCACCCTGCGTCGCCTGCTGGCCGCCGGTCCACCGTCGGTGGCCTGGGCTCGCTCGGGGCTCACTGGCGACGTTGAGGGGATCTGGCAGCGGCACAGCAAACTCGGGATCACGGTCCTGACCACCGACCGCCCGGCCTACCCCGACCGTCTGGCCGGTGATCCCGAGGCCCCGCCCGTGCTCTTTTGCCGAGGTGACCCGACCACGCTCGATCGGCACCCCACGGTCGCCCTGGTGGGCACCCGCAGCCCGACCCGCTACGGCATCGGCGTGGCGGCCCAGTTCGGCGCTGACCTGGCCGCGGCGGGGGCCAGCGTGGTGAGCGGTCTGGCGCTCGGGATCGACGGAGCGGCCCACGAGGGTGCGTGCGCATCGGGCGCGCCGCCGGTGGCGGTGGTCGCCGGTGGGCTGGACGACCCCTATCCACGCCGCCACGCCCGGTTGTGGGACCGGGTGGCCACGCAAGGGGCGGTCTTTTCGGAATCTCCGGCCGGGATACGCACCGAGAGGTGGCGCTTCCCCAAACGCAATCATCTCCTGGCCGCACTGAGTGACGTGGTGGTCGTCATCGAGAGCCGGCACGGCGGTGGCGCGATGCACACGGTCTCGGCGGCGCTGGACCGGGGCATCCCCGTCGGCGCCGTGCCGGGTTCGATCCGGAGCCCGACGTCGGAGGGAACCAACAAACTGCTCTCCGAAGGCTGCTTCCCGGTGTGCGACGTCACCGACATCCTGGTGGCCGTATCCTTGTGCGGGGCACCGCTGCCGCCCACTCCGTCGACCACGCGTTCGACCACGTCGTCGCCCACCTCGAGCGCCGAATACGTCGGAGAGGATCGCATCGTGTGGGACGCCCTGACCCACGACCCCAGCTCACTCGACCAGCTCATTCGTTCGACCGGGCTGGAGCTGGCCGTGCTGTGCGGCGGATTGGAGCGCTTGGCCAGTGCAGGGGTGGTCCGCGAGGCCGGTGGAGGCTGGTGGGAACGCGTCTGAACTGGCCTAATGTGCCACGACGTGGAGGGCCGATTCCTACATGAGCCGACGGTGGCCGCGTTGGAGGCCGCCGCCGACGCGGCCGAGGCCGATGGGACCTCTGCCGTCTTCGTGACGACCGGACCATTGGGTGACGCCGTCACGCTGGCGGCCGGGCTGAGCGCGAGGACGTCGACGATCCAGCTCGGGATCCGGACCAACCTGAGCACGGAGCCACACCGTCACCCCACCGTGCTGGCTCGGGAGATGACCACCTTCGACCTGATCAGCGGTGGCCGGTCCCTGCTGGCCTTCACCCCACCGTTCGGTGACGCCGTGATCGAGGCCATCGCACTGTGCCGGGCCATGTGGCGCGAGGGCGTCGCCGCGAGCGACGGCCCCACCTACCCGGTGGCCGGCGCCATCAACCGCCCCCAGCCCCGCCGGCCCGGTGGGCCGCCCATCGCCGTGGACCTCACCGACGGGACACTGGCCGATCCGCTGCTCATCGCCGTGGCCGACCTGCTGTTGGTGTCCACCGAGTCACCGGCGACGGACGGACTCGCGGGCCTTGAGCTGTGCCGTATCCAGCCGACGTAGACGTCGATCCGCCACGGCGCGCCCGGGGAACTCCCGGGCACGGCGGTGGCCTCCCCGGGGCTGACCCGACCATGGCCGGCCCTCCCCTCGCCCGGGGTCATCCCGAGCGGCCGTAAGCTGACCACCGTGACCGGAACCCGCACCGAAAGCGACAGCATGGGGGAGATCGAGGTCCCCTCCGACCGGTACTGGGGGGCGCAGACGGCGCGCTCGCTCCACCACTTCGACATCGGGATCGAAACCATGCCGGCACCGCTCGTGCGCGCCTTTGGCATCCTCAAGGGCGCGTCGGCTCAGGTGAATCGGGACATCGGCAAGCTCGAGCCCGCCTTGGCCGACCTCATCGAGGCGGCGTCGAACGAAGTGGCCGATGGCGAGCTCAACGACCAGTTCCCGTTGCACGTCTGGCAGACCGGCAGTGGCACGCAGACCAACATGAACGCCAACGAGGTCATCTCCAACCGGGCCATCGAGCTGAGCGGCGGCTCGATGGGCTCGAAGAAGCCGGTGCACCCCAACGATCACGTCAACATGTCGCAGTCGTCCAATGACACCTTCCCGACGGCCATGCACATCGCCGCCGTCGAGGAGATCGTCTACCGCCTCCTCCCCTCGGTCTCCGCCCTCCGAGACGCCCTGCACGACAAGGAACTGGCTTACGCCGAGATCACGAAGATCGGTCGTACCCACCTCATGGACGCGGTTCCGCTCACCCTGGGCCAGGAGTTCTCGGGCTACGTCGCCCAACTGACGGCCGACCTGGAGCGGATCTCGGTTACTCTCCCGGGCCTCTACGAGCTGGCTCTCGGTGGTACGGCGGTGGGAACCGGCCTCAACACGCACCCCGAGTTCGGCCAGCGGGTGGCCGTGGCCATCGCGGCCCGGACAGGCCTCCCCTTCGTCACCGCCCCCAATAAATTCGCCGCCCTGGCGGCGCACGACGCCCTGGTCTTCACCCACGGCGCCCTGCGCACCCTGGCCGTCTCGCTCATGAAGGTCGCCGATGACCTGCGTTGGCTCGGCTCGGGCCCGCGATCCGGCCTGGGCGAGCTGGTCCTGCCCGAGAACGAACCGGGATCGTCCATCATGCCGGGCAAGGTCAACCCGACCCAGAGTGAAGCGATGATCATGGTGGGCATCCAGGTGCTGGGCAACGACACGGCCGTGGCCATCGCCGGCAGCCGGGGCAACCTCGAGCTCAACGTCTGCAAGCCGGTCATCATCTACAACGTGATGCAGTCGATCGCCCTCATGACCGACGCCTGCCGGGGCTTCCGGGAATTCTGTGTGGAGGGGTTGCAGCCGGATCGGGCCCAGATTCAACAGCACCTGACCAACTCCCTGATGCTGGTGACCGCGCTGGCCCCGAGCATCGGTTATGACAGGTCCGCCGAGGTGGCCAAGAAGGCCCACAAGGAGGGCACCACACTGCGTGAAGCGGCTCTGGCCCTCGGGTACCTGACCGCCGAGCAATTCGATGCCGCGGTGCGACCAGAGGAGATGACCCACCCGTGAGCGAACCGGTCCTCGCGCCCGCTGACGTCGACGCCGCGTTGGCCGAGCAGGGCATTGACTGGGTGCGCCAGGACGACGAGCTCACCACCACCGTGACGTTGCGCGACTTCGCCGGGGCGCTGGCCTTCGTCAACGAGGTCGGCGCCGCCGCCGAGGCCGCCAACCACCATCCCGACATCGACATCCGCTGGAACAAGGTGCGTCTCGTGCTCACGACGCATGACGCGGGCGGCCTGACGGTGCTCGATCTCGCCCTGGCCACCGCCATCGACCGTTTGCGACCACTGCGCTGAAGACCAACTAACGGTCAACCCGTACGAACGGTCAACCCGTCGTGCCGGCCGGCTGGCAGAAGTCGAAATGAGTCCTCGACGCGGTGGGGTAGGCGACTCCATAGGTCAGAATGTCGGCGGTCATGACCGACGGTCATGCGGAAGCCATTGGATCGCTTGGGATGCTCGCTGACTTGCCGCAGCTGACGGCAACAACCATGACAAGTACCGGTAATAACTGGTGGGAGTACCTTCTCCTCTTCGTCGCCGTCATGGCGTCGTGGGCCGGGGTTCCGATGATCGGGAGCGCCGCTGCGGGGGCGGCCGCCGTCGCAGCCAGCCAGGGCAATCTCAATCTGGCTGCGGTCATGACGATCTCGGTACTCGCTGGTGAGGCCGGAGGTCTGATCGGGTACTCCGTCGGCCATCACTGGGGCACCAGGATTCTGGCCCGTCCGGGCAAGCGTCAGGCTGGTCGTCAAAAGCTGATGGACAAAGGTGAAAGGGCCTATGCGAAGTGGGGGCGCATGGCTGTCTTTTTTACTCCCGCCATCATCTCGGGGACGGCGAAGATGAAATTGAACCAGTTCGCATTGTGGAACTTCCTCGCGTCGATTCTCTTCACACTCTCGATTACGGCGACGGCCTACGGCGTTGGACGTGTGGCCAGCGGCCATCACTCAACGACCGACATCGTCATTTTGATCCTCGGTCTGGCGCTGAGCATCCTGTTGATCGCCTTGGGTGTGCGGCGTCATCGACGGCACAAGGCCAAAACGGGCGCGCTCCTGACCCGCCCGTCGACCGCTGCATGACCGTGGCTCGGACGCCAGCGATGTTCGGAACTCTGCGAAGATGTGGTCAGTGGGATGGGAGGCACTCGAGCGGTGGGGTGACGACGTCGCTCGCATCGAGCCGCTCGGTGGGGGAGTCGCCAACCACGTGTGGAGCGTGCGCGTCAACGGGCACCTCGCGGTCGGTCGTCTCGGTGCCCGGAGCGACGCTGATCTCGCGTGGGAGACTGAGCTGCTCCAACACCTCGACCGTGAAGGGCTGTTCGTGCCGCTGCCGATCCCGACGACGGACGGCCGGCTGTTCGCCCAAGGTCTGGTGGTGATGACCTACGTGGAGGGCGCACCGCCCGAGACGCGGGCCGACTGGCGTCGCGTGGCCGACGCGCTCCGGCAGCTGCACCGGTTGACGCAGGGCTGGCCGCAGCGCCCGGGCTGGCGATCGTCGACCGACCTCCTGCACGCCGAGACCGGGACGAGGATCGACCTCGGCGCGATGCCGACTGAGGGCGTTGCTCGATGCCGAGCAGCGTGGGCGCGGCTCACCGGACGTCAAACATGCGTCGTCCACGGCGACCCCAACCCTGGCAACGTCCGCATGACCGCGGATCGGGTCGCGCTGATCGACTGGGACGAGTCACACGTCGACGTCCCGGACCTCGACCTGGTGCTGCCCCACAACGCCGCCGGTCTCGACGACGGCGCGCACGACATCGCCGCGCAAGCATCGGCCGCATGGGAAGCCGCCGTCTGCTGGGACGACGAGTACGCGGTCAAGCGGCTCGCCGAGGTTCGAGTGGTCTGAGCCACGGCAGCGAGGGCGAGGGATGCGCTCACCGGCCCATCCATCCCCGAGCCACGGGCGACCACACCATCGATCGGTTCTAGTCATGAGAGTCGACGTCATATTCGGGTCCGGCCGGCGTGTGACCACGATTCGGCGACGAGAACATCTTGACCACCACCTCGTCCGCGTCCCCAAGCCCGAGCATCTCCGTCATTGTCTCCAACCCCCGCTCCACGACGGCTCCGATGTCGGGAGTCGTGGTGGACTCCACCGCTAACCAGTTGGGTCGCTTCGGTGGGTCGGGCGGCTCCCACCCGAGCGCGGTCAGCCCTTCCTCCTGTGCGGGCGTCCAGCGGTCGTCCGGCTCCAGGTAGGCATTGGACACCACTTCAGTCACCAGCGAGCCATCCTCGAACGCCAGGGCCTGCCAGAACAGGTGACGAGGGTCGTTGCGCTCAACAATGAGAATCCATCGACCTGGCTTCGCACACAGGGTCCGCAGAAGACGGTCCAGGCCAGCGGCGAGGGTGGCCATGGTGATGATGACCTGCTGCTGCTCGTGGTCCCACAAGGGAGCCAGGGACGGGGATATGGCGTGCCCGCGTTGCTCGGCCAGGACCTGTTCCGCCCGTTCCAACCACGCGTCCAGGGACGCGAGTGCTCTCGACACCATGACGGTGACCTCCTCATCGAACCTGGCGTTGGCACCGTTCCCGTAGGCCGGTTGCCGGAGCGTCAATGGGCCAGGACCCTCGACTCCTCTTGATGGGTTACCAGACAATGATACCTGTCAGGAGACGACTGCCGGTCGCGGAGAAACCTGTGGCCGACCGTAGTCACGGTCCGGCGGGCGACGATGGCGGGCGAACGACAAGAAGGGAGCCGGCGGCTGCGCGCCGCGCTTAGGACGCGGGCTCGAGCAGCTCCTCGCGCAAGCGCGCCACCACCGCATCGGGGACACCGACCGTCACGGCGTACTCGGACACGGACCCGTACCGCTCACGCAAGTAGGCGAAGAGATTCACCATGTTGGCCGGGTTGGCCGAGAACACCTCGTCGATGTCGGTGATGGTGTCCCTGCTGTCGGGGTACTTGACGATGAGCTTGTCCCGCAGGCGCTCCATGGCCTCACCGCTGAGGGCGTAGTCGGCGACCACCGTCTCCTCGGGCACGCCCAGGAGCGACAGCACCAGGGCCGACAGCAGCCCGGTGCGGTCCTTGCCGGCCGTGCAATGGAAGACCGCCGGACGCGAATCCGGTGCGGTCAGCACCTGCAGGGCCCTGATGATCTGGGGCGCGGCGTCATCGAGCATCTCGATGTACTGCGCTCCCAACAGACCGGGCCGTTGGTCCCATTGTTCGACGTCGGGCAGCTGGTCGATGAAGGGGAAATGGTGGAAGTCGACCGGATGGGCTTCGACGTCGAACCGGCTCTGCTCCACCTCATGACCCGATCGAAGGTCGACCACGGTGCGAATGCCCAAGTCGCGCATGACGGAAAAATCGGTCTGGCTCAGTTCGCTCAGGCCGTCGGCCCGGAACAGCACCCGCCAACGCGTGCGACGCCCGTCGAGGGTGGCATAGCCGCCCAGATCGCGGAAGTTGACCGCCCCTTCCAGGGCGATCAGACGTTCCATCGTCACTTGACCGGGAGATCCCACATGGGGAACCAACGGGTCAGGTCACTCTCCACGGGGAGGTCGGCGCCCAGCATGGTGCGGATGCGCAACTCGAGCTCGGTGTCCCGCCGTTCCTTGCCCGAGTCGAGGGGCGCGAAGGGGTAGAAGGTCCCCCGCTTGTAGAGGTACACCAGCCAGAAGGCCCGGGCGTCGCTCGGGGCCCCGGGCCCGGGCACGAAGCCGAAGACAGAACAGAGGAGCTGGGCATCCCACCCCGCTTCGGCCAGGGTGGTGTTGGCCATGTGGGCCTGGGTGACCAGGTCGTCCAGCGCCGGCTTGCTGAGGAGGAGCCAGCCGTAGCCGAACGAGTCCTGGGTCTGGGTGAACCCCTCGCCGACCAGTTGGGCCACGTCGGCCTGGAGATCGCCCGATTCGGCTCCCGACGGCGGCTTCCAGCACACGCCGGCGTGGCCCGACGACACCAGCCCACCCGCGCTCTGGAGGGTGAGCGCCGCCGTGGGCAGGGCGAACAGCGCATCGAGGTTGGCTTTGACGGGCTTGGTCCGCCC
>DASZJQ010000086.1:0-23884 GCA_035947875.1 Acidimicrobiales bacterium | reverse complement strand
CCCAGGTCCATCAGCTGGTCGTAGCGGAGCCGCGGCAGCGCCGCCCGGAACCACACGTAGATGAAGCAGAAGGCCGCCGTCTTGATCAGGAACCAGATGACGGGCATCCAGATGTCCGACGTGGGGATGAAGCGCGGGATGGGCCCATCGGGGCCGCCGAAGAACAGCGTGACCACCACGGCGGACATGGTGATGGTGTTCATGAACTCGGCCAGGAAGAACAGGCCGAAGCGGATGGAGGAGTACTCGGTGTGGAAGCCGCCGACCAACTCCTGCTCGGCCTCGGTCAGGTCGAAGGGCGGGCGGGTCAGCTCGGCCGTGATGGCGATCATGAAGAAGATGAAGGGCAAGAAGCCCAGACGAATCAGGTTCCAGTCCCAGAAGCCGTGGGCCTGGGCGTTGACGATGGCCCGGGTGGACAGCGAGCGGCTGACCAGAATCACGGCGACCACCGTCATGCCCAGGGCCGCTTCATAGGAGATGACCTGAGCTGACGCCCGCACCGAGCCGAGGAGCGGGTACTTGGACCCCGAGGACCAACCGGCCAGCATCACCCCGTACACGGCGATGCCCGACATGGCCAGCACCACCAGGATCCCGATGGGGGGGTCGGACACCTGCAGCTCGAAGGTGTGGCTGCCGATGGTGATGACGCCGCCCACCGGCACCACGGAGAAGATGAGGACGGCCGGGACCACGGCCAGGTAGGGCGCCAACTTGAAGACGAACGAGTCGGCCCGGTCGGGCAGGAGGTCCTCTTTGAAGATCAGCTTGGTTCCGTCGGCCAGGGTCTGGAGCAGGCCCCACGGCCCGGCCCGGTTCGGACCGATGCGGCTCTGCATGTCCGAGATCACCTTGCGCTCGAACCAGATCATCAGGGCGGTGGCCACCAGCAGGGCCACCAGCGCCACCAGCACCTTGATGATGACGATCAACCAGACCTGCCAGTTGAGCCCCTGGTAGAAGAGCGGATCGAAGTAGCTCACAGCGACTCCATCCGCACGTCGGTCACCGGGCCCCGGCTGTCGATGAGGGTGGAGACGGCGTTGGCCACCGAGTCAGGGCCGACCGGCACGTTGAAGTCGACGGCCACCACGCCCCGGGGCACGCCGGCGTCGGCCTCGGCGGTCAGCACCAGCGAGCCGCGGGCCGAGCGCACCCGCACCTGGTCCCCCGTGTGGGCGCCGAGCCGGTCGAGGTCGTACGGATTGGCCCGGGCGGTCAACTTGGGGACCAGCGGCGTCAACGACGGTGACCCCGTGACGGTGCACCCGGCGTCGTAGAGGCTCCGGGTGGCCACCAGGCGCAAGGCGTAGTTGTCGGTCGGTGGGACGCGGCCACCGTCGCCCCGGGCCTCGGGCACACCGGCGAGCAGCGGCGGCCGTGGACCTGTCGTGGCCACGCGGCCGTGCGCCCGGCCGTCCCCGGCGGCCAGGCCGGTGCGGGGCGGCGCCCCCTGACGCTCCACCGACTCGACCCCGGGCAGCGCCACCGGGTCGATCGGCTCGACCCCACCCGATCGGCTCGCCCCCTCCACCAGGGGTAGCACGATGCCATCGTGCGCCGCGTCGGAGTGCAGCACCTCGAGGGTCAGCCCGGCATAGGCCGGCGCGGTCAGCTGCAATTCGTCGGCCAGATCGTTGGCGCTGCTCACTCCCAGATCGGTCCCGAGCGCGGCCGACAGCTCGGCCGCGATCATCCAGTCGGCCCAGGCGAAGCCGGGCGCGGTCAGCTTGTGGCCCAAGCGGCTGACCCGGCCCTCGATGTTGGTCGAGGTGCCCGGGCGCTCATGGGCCACCGCGCAGGGCAGGACCACATCGGCGTAGTCGTTGACCGATTCGGACGGGTGCCCGGTCACCGCCACCACGAAGTGGCCGGCCGACAGCGCCGCCTCGGCCACGGCCCGGTCCGGGAAGTCGTTCATGGGGTCGGACCCCAACAGGACCAGTGCGGTGACGGCTTGACCCTCGGCGGACTCGCCGGCCATGGAGGACAGGATGGCGGCGGTATCGAGGCCGGCGCTCTCTGGCACCGAGCCCCACGCGGCGGTGAACCAGTCCCGGCCGGTCTCCAGGCTGACCCGCCCGGGCAGGAGCCCGGGCGCGAGCCCCATGTCCAGGGCTCCGAAGACATTGCCCCGGCGCAGGGCCGGCAGGAACGTCGCCTTGGGCAGGGCAGCCGCCAGGGCGCGCGCCGCCTCGGCCACCACCTCGCCCGATTCGGCATAGGACGGTCGGCCCACCACCACGACGATGCCATCGCCGTCGGCCCGCGCCGCCACGCTCGCCCGGGCCGCGTCCAGCACGTCGCCGGCGATGGCGGGGCCCTGGGGGTGCGAGGCCAGCGCGGTCGCGGCCGCGGCGTCGCCGCACACGGCGCGGGCCGCCAGTGGCGCCTCGCCGGGCCGGATGGGCAAGGTGGCGGTGGCCAGGGGGCTCAGGCCGGTGGGGACCGGCGTCAGTTCGATGAGCTCGGTCGAGCCGATGACCGCCTCGCGCAGTCGGAGGAAGAGGACCGGCAGCTCTTCGCGCAGGTCGCCGGCCAACGTGATCAGGACTGGGGCCGCGCAGGCGGCATCGATGGTGGCGCGGGGCAGACCGAGGACGAGTTCGGCCGGCAGACCGTCGCCCAACTGGGCGTCGACCGAGTCGGTCCCGATGACGCTCTTGGCCAGCTTGGCCCAGGCGTAGGCCGATTCGTTGGACAGCCGGGCCCCGCCGATCAGCGCCACGGCACCCGGGCCACCGGCCTCACGGGCCGCCGTCAAGCCGGCGGCGGCCGCGGCCAGCGCCTCGCCCCAACTCACCGCGACCAGCTCACCGTTCTTGCGGACCCGGGGCTCGACCAGGCGCCCGTGTTCGAAGCGCCCCGTCTCGCGGACCTCGCCCAGGAACTGGCCGCGCGACACGCCCAGGCTGACGACCTGGGCCGCGGTGGCCGGGGCCACGTCGACGGCGGCATCGGCCGCGGCGGCGGCGTCGGTCGCCGTGATGGCGGTCGCCGCCACGGCGGGCGCCGACTCGGGGGACGCATCCACCTCGTCGCCGTTGACCGACTCGAAGGCGAAGCGTCCTTTGTCGCACAGCCAGCCGTGGTTGACCGGGTCCGAATCGATGCCCAGCAGGCGGGTCAATCGGTTCGAGGAGGACTGCACCGCCACCCGGCAGCCGACGGAGCAGGTGGTGCAGGTCGACTCCACCTGGTCCAGGTCCCACGGCCGCGCGGTGAAGCGGTAGGGCGTGGCCGTCAGCGCGCCCACCGGGCAGATCTGCACGGTGTTGCCGCTGAAGTACGAGCTGAAGGGCTCGGTGGGGAAGGTGGCCACCTCGACCTGCTCGCCCCGTCCGGCGAAGTCGATCTGGGCCTCGCCGGCCACCTCGGAGGCGAAGCGGGTGCACCGGGCACACTGGATGCAGCGCTCCCGGTCCAGCAGCACCAGGTCCGAGATGGCGATCGGCTTCTCGAAGTGCCGCTTCTCCTCGACGAACCGGCTCTCGCCCGGGCCGTAGGCCAGGGTCTGGTCCTGCAGCGGGCATTCGCCCCCCTTGTCGCAGACCGGACAGTCGAGCGGGTGGTTGGCCAGGAGGAATTCCAGCACGCCGTCCTGGGCCTTCTTGACCTTCTCCGAGACGGTGTCGACCGACATGCCGTCGGTCACCGCGATGAAGCACGACGGTTGGAGCGTGGCCCCGCGCGGACCGTCCACCTCGACCAGGCACATCCGGCACATGCCCACCGGCTCCATGCGGGGGTGGTAGCAGAAGCGCGGGATGTAGGTCCCGGCCCGCTCGGCCGCGGCGATGAGCATCTCGCCCGGCTTGGCCGTGGTGGGCCGCCCGTCCAGGACGAAGGAGACCTCTTCTGGGTGGGCGGACGGGCCGGAAGGGCGTGATTGGCCGGACTCAGTCAAAGGGACACCCCCCGTCCTTGACATGGACCAGGTACTCGTCACGGAACATGCGGATACCCGAGGCGATCGAAGAGGGGATCGACGGGCCGAGCACACAGATGGTCGTCTGTTGGGGCGGCCAGGCCACTCCCGGTGAGATGTTGTCGCACAGGTCCATGAGCAGATCGAGATCTTCCTCGCGACCGGACCCCTTCTCAATTCGGTACAGGATGCGCTCGAGCCAGCCCGAGCCCTCGCGGCACGGGGTGCACTGGCCGCAGGACTCGCGGGAGAAGAACTTGGTGATACGCCAGGCCGCCCGCACCACGCAGGTCGTCGAGTCCATGACCACCACCGAGCCCGAGCCGAGCATCGAACCGGCGTCGCCCACCTCGTCCTGGCCGAGCGGCAGGTCGACCTGGTCCGGCCCGAACCACGGGGCCGAGACACCTCCGGGGATGAAGGCCTTCAACTCGTTGCCGCCCGTGATGCCGCCGCCCAGGACCGGGGCATAGATCAGGTCGCGGAAGGTGGTCTTGACCATCTCCAACTCGTAGGTGCCCGGGTTGCGCACGTGACCGGCCAAGGCGAAGAGGCGGGTGCCGGTCGACCGCCCCCCGCCCAGGGCGGCGAAGGCCGCCCCGCCGTTGGTGATGATCCACGGGATGTTGGCCATGGTCTCGACGTTGTTGACCACCGTCGGCTCGCCGTAGAGACCGTGCACGGCGGGGAAGAACGGTGGCTTGATCCGGGGGAAGCCGCGCTTGCCCTCGAGCGACTCGAGCAGCGCCGTCTCCTCACCGCAGATGTAGGCGCCGGCACCGGGGTGCACCACCACATCGAGCGAGAACCCCGAGCCGAAGATGTCCCGGCCGGCCGCGCCATGCGCGTAGGCATCGTTCAGGGCCGCCTGCATGCGCTCGAGCCCCAGGGCGAATTCGCCCCGCAGGTAGATGAAGGCCTGCGTGACCTGCAGGGCGTAGGCCGAGATCAGCACGCCCTCGATGATCTGGTGGGGGTCGCGTTCGATGAGGAGGTGGTCCTTGAAGGTGGCCGGCTCGCTCTCGTCCCCGTTGATCACCAGGTAGGTGACCGGCTTCTTGTTCAGCAGCGCCCACTTGCGACCGGCCGGGAACCCGGCCCCGCCGCGGCCGAGGAGGCTGGCCGTGTCCACTTCGTGGGCGACGGCTTCGGGCGTCATGGTCAGCGCCTTGCGCAGTCCCTCGTACCCGCCCGTGGCCAGGTAACGCTCCAGCGTGTGCGAGTCGTCGTACCCCAGGCGCTGGGTCACGATCCTGGGTGCCTCGGTGAGGGCCATCCGCCTCAGCCGCCCTGCCCGCTCGGGATGGAGGCCGCGGCCGCTTCGGCCCGGCGCTTCTGGGCTTCGTCCATGGCCGCCCGCTCCGTGGCCACGGCCTGCGGCTCGACCACCAGGCCGACGCTGCGGCGCACCCGCACCAGGGTCCCGTGCGGGGGGATGGTGTCGGCCAGTGCGCCGCGGCGCAAGTCGACCAGGAGCTGATCGAAGGAATCGGCCGTCTGCCCACCCACGTAGCGGTGGTTGACCTGCACGCACGGCGTGCGGTCACAGTCGGCCAGGCACTCGGCCTCCTCCAGGGTGAAGACACCGTCGGGTGTCGTCCCGCCGGCCCGGACACCGAGCGCGGCTTCGGCGTGCTCGAGGAACTCGGCCGCGCCCCCGAGCAGACAGGCGATGTTGGTGCAGACCGAGACGACGTAGGTCCCCACCGGCTCGGTGTGCAACATGTCGTAGAAGGTGGCCGTGCCGCGCACCTCGGCCGCGGTGACGCCGCACAGGTCGGCGATCTCGCTCATGGCTTCGGGGCGCAGCCAGCCGTCCTGCTCCTGGGCCAGGTGGCACATGGGGATGAGCGCCGAACGTGGCTCGGGATAGAGCGCCACCAGGTCCCTGGCCCGCTCCAGCAGTTCCGGCGTGAGATGGCTCACCGGTCCACCTCGCCCATGACCGGGTCGACCGAGGAGATGACGGCGACGGCGTCGGCCATCAACCCACCGCGCAACAGGACGGGCAGCACCTGGAGATTGACGAAGCTCGGCCCCCGGATGTGCAGGCGGTAGGGCTTCGACGTCCCGTCGGACACCAGGTAGCAGCCCAGTTCACCCCGGGGTGACTCGATGGCCACGTAGACCTCGCCCTCGGGCACCCGGAAACCCTCGGTGAAGATCTTGAAATGGTGAATCAGGGCCTCCATGCTCTCGTCGATCCGGGCCCGTGGCGGCGGCGTCACCTTGCGGTCCTGCACCCGGTAGTCCCCCGGGGGCATCTTGGCGGCGATCTGGCGGATCATCTTGATCGACTCGCGAATCTCGTTCAGGCGCACGGAGTAGCGGTCGAAGTTGTCGCCGTAACTGCCGACGATCACGTCGAAGTCGATCTGGTCGTAAGCCAGGTACGGCATCGTCCGCCGCAGGTCCCAGGGGACACCGGTCGAACGCAGGATGGGCCCGGTCACCGACAGGGCCAGTGCTTCCTCGGCGGTCAGGTTGCCCACCGCTTCGGTCCGTTCCCGGAAGATCGGTTGGCCGGTCAGCAACTCGTCGTACTCGAAGGTGCGAGCCATGATGGTGTCGCAGATGACCTCGATGTCGTCCTGCCACCCGTCGGGCAGGTCGGCCGCCACGCCCCCCGGCCGGATGTAGTTGGTGTTCATACGCAGGCCGGTGGTCTTCTCGAAGAAGGCCAAGACCATCTCGCGCTCGCGGAACCCGTAGATCATCATGGACGTCGACCCGAGGTCCATGCCGTTGGTGGCCATCCACATGAGGTGCGACGACACCCGGTTGAGCTCGACCATGAGCATGCGGATCCACGTGGCGCGCGGCGGCATGTCCACCCCCAGCAACGCCTCGGTGGCCAAGGAGAAGACCAACTCGTTGTGCAACGGAGCGAGGTAGTCCATCCGGGTGACGTTGGTCGACCCCTGGACGTACGTCAGCTCCTCGCCCGTCTTCTCCATGCCGGTGTGCAGGTACCCGATGATGGGCTTGGTGCGCAGTACGGTCTCGCCGTCCAACTCGAGCATGAGGCGCAGCACGCCGTGGGTCGAGGGGTGCTGCGGGCCCATGTTGATGATCATCGTCTCGTCGTCGCGGCGCTCGAAGTCGATGTCCCCGGGGTCGATGTAGTTGCCCTCGGGCAGGCGGAGCACGGCGCCCACCTCGCGGCGCAGGTCGGGCGCATTGGTCGTGTCGCGGGGCAGCAGTTCCTGGGCGCCCTCGGAGGTCTCGGCCCGCAGCATGGCCTCCTCGACCCTGACCCGCTCCTCGTGCTCGACCTCATCGGGGCTCGGCTCGTGGTCGTGGCCGTGCACATTGCGATGGCCGTGCTCGTGGCCGTGCCTGTGCTCGTGCTCGTGCTCGCTCTCGTGCCCGTTCTCGTGGTCGCTCATCGGGGACCGGGGGCCTCTTTGAACTGCACCGGTACCCGCCCAACGCCGTAGTCCTTGCGCAGGGGGTGGCCTTCCCAGTCCTCGGGCATCAGGATCCTGGTCAGGTCCGGATGACCTTCGAAGATGATCCCCATCATGTCGTAGGCCTCGCGCTCCATGGCGTCGACGCCGGGGTAACTGTCCACCAGGCTCGGCACGACCGGATCCGATTCGGGTACCTGCACGCGGATGCGCACCCGCTGGCGCAGGCTCAACGACAGCAGGTTGACCACGACCTCGAAGCGCTGCGCTTCCACGCCCTCGGGCAACGACCGCCCCGGGTGCGTCAGGTAGTCCACGGCGCAGAGGTCGGCGCACGTCTCGAAGCCGCTGAGCCGGAAGGCCTCGACCATCTCGGCGTAGCGGTCGCGGTGCGGGAAGGCGAGCTGGTCCACCAGGCGGTCGGCCAGGCGCGGCACATCGGGCAGGACGGCCGACGGCGTCGCCGCCGTGGCCTCAGTCGTACTCGGGCTGCTCACCGCGGTGTGGCCACCCGCACGGCGTTGGGCACCGTGGGCACCCAACCCCCCGTCGCTTGCTCCCCGACCGGAATGCTCGTCCCGGGCCGGCGCGTGATCTCACCGGTGCGGATCTTCTCGTGCAGGGTCAAGATGGCGTGCAGCAACGTCTCGGGCGAAGGCGGACAGCCGGGCGCGTAGACGTCGACGGGCACGATCTGGTCCACGCCCTGGACGATGGCGTAGTTGTTGAACATCCCGCCCGTGCTGGCGCACACACCCATGGAGATGACCCACTTGGGCTCCATCATCTGGTCGTAGACCTGGCGCAGCACCGGCGCCATCTTCTGCGAGACCCGGCCGGCAACCACCATCAGATCGGCCTGGCGGGGCGAGGCCCGGAACACCTCCATGCCCAGGCGGCTGATGTCATAGTCGGCCGCGCCGACCGACATCATCTCGATGGCGCAGCAGGCCAGGCCGAAGGTGGCGGGCCACACGCTGTTGCGCCGGGCCCACTTCACCAGGTCTTCCATCTTGCCGGTCAAGAAGTTGTGCTGCAGATCCTCGAGTCCCATGCCTCAAGCCGCCTGACCGGGACGCCTGGGCTCGGCGCTGATGCGCGAGATGGTCGAATCGGACGTGCGCAGGGGCATGCCGGACCGCAGGGTCTTGGGTGGACCCCAGGTCAGCGCGCCGTTGGAGATCAGGTACAAGAAGGACACGAAGACCACGGCGGCGAAGACGATGACCTCGATCAGCCCGAAGGTGGCGATCTGGTGGAACACGATCGCCCATGGGTAGAGAAACACGATCTCGATGTCGAAGATGATGAAGATCATCGACACCAGGTAGAAGCGCACCGGGAAGCGCTGCGGCGGCTCACGGTTGGGCACGATCCCGCACTCGTAGGGCGCCAGCTTGGCCAGGGTCGGCTTCTTGCGCGGCGCCAACATGGAGGACGACACCAGGGAGAAAACGGTGAAGGCGAGGCCAAGGAACCCCAGGAGAAGGATCGGCAGGTACTGGTCCATGGTGGTCCGTTTCTACCATGCGACCCTTCGCTCAGGCACATTGAGGTGACTGGTCGCGATGCCCCCGTCGGAGCCTACGATGAGGGGGTGCCAGCTGACCCCGCAACCCCGGCTGACCCACCGCCCCGCCCACCGAGGCGCCCAGCGGCCCGCCCGTCGACTCGCCCACCGGCAGGCTCCTCACCGCGCCACGCCAAACGCACGTCGGCCCGGATCGAGCCGGTGCACGATGTCGTCATCGTCGGCGGAGGTCCGGCCGGATCCTCGTGCGCCTACTGGCTGGCCGACGCCGGCTGGGACGTGGTGGTGGTGGAGAAGAAGCACTTCCCCCGCGTCAAGACGTGCGGCGACGGCCTCACCCCGCGCGCCGTGCGCCAACTGGCCGACATGGGCCTCGAGGAGGCCCTGGCCGGATCGCACAAGTACAGCGGCCTGCGGGCCTACGGCTTCGGGCAGTCCCTGGAGATGCAATGGCCGGAACACCCCAATTTCCCCAGCTACGGCTACACCATCACCCGCCACGACCTCGACGGCCTGGTGGCCGATCGAGCGGTCAAGGCCGGGGCCACCCTGTTGAGCGGAACCGAGGTGGTGTCCCCGGACCTGGACGAGGCGGCCGCACCCTCGTCCACCCTCCCCACCCTGTCCGGCGTCACGGTCACGGACAAGGACGGTGGCGCCTCGCGCCCCATCGCGGCCCGCTACGTCCTCGTGGCCGACGGGGCCAACTCGCGCGTGGGCCGCATGCTGGGCACCGAGCGGCGCCGAGACCTCCCGCTCGGCATGGCCCTGCGCGGCTACTACTCCTCGGACCGCCACGACGATCCCTTCATCGAGTCGCACCTCGACATCCGCGACGCCGAAGGCACCATGGTCCCCGGCTACGGCTGGATCTTCCCGATGGGCGACGGTCGGGTCAACGTGGGCGTCGGGCTGCTCTCCACCGACCGCCGCTGGAAGGGCATCAACACCACCCACCTCATGGACGCCTTCGTGAACTTCGCTCCCACGTCCTGGGGCCTCTCCCCCGAGACCTGCCTCGGTCCGCCCACCGGGGGCAAACTCCCGATGGGGCTCTCGGTCGGACCACGGGCCGGTGGCAACGTGATACTCGCCGGCGACGCCGCCGGGTCCATCAACCCCTTCAATGGCGAAGGCATCGCCTACGGCTACGAGACGGGCCGGCTGGCCGCCGCCGCCTTCGGTCGCGCCCTCTCGGGCGAGGGTGCCGGTGCCTTGGCCGACTACGACCGCCAGCTCGACGACGCCTACGGCGCCTATTACAAGGTGGCCCGCGCCTTCGTCCGCATGATCTCGAACCCCCAGGCCATGCGGGCCTGCGTCGGCCTCGGCATGCGCTCCGAGTTCCTCATGAGCCAGCTGCTGCGCATCATGGCCAACCTGATGCGACCCGACGCGGCCGGGCCGGCCGAGATCGGCTTCAAAGCCATGGAGCTGGTGTCCCGCCTGCTCCCCGACGAACCGTCCGAGCGGACCGAGGGGCGGTCCGCCGCCTGACCTCGCGGCGGCCGACGCGGCCGCCGTCCTAGACGAAGAGTCGAAGCCGACCTCCGGCCACCTCGGCCAACCATTCGGCGTACTCGCCCTCGAAGCCCTCGGCCAGGCGGGCACCCGCCGCCACCCGGACCCAGCCGTCACACGTGGTGTCGCTCGCATGGCGCGCCGCCAGACCGTGGCGCCGGACCGCCTGCATGAATTCGTACATCGGCGGAACGGCGGCATTCCCGTCGAGGACGAGGGTCCGGGCCAAGTCGGCCATCGGGGGGCCCGAAGCCACCGTGATCCAATCGATGACGATCCAGCCGTCGGCACCGACCAGCACGTTGCCGGAATGAAAGTCGAAGTGGCACACCCCCCGCTGACCGTCGTCGAGCTCGGCCAGCAGGTCGGTGAGCGCACCAACCACTCGGCCGCCCAGCCCGCTCCGCGTCAGTTCCTCGCGCAGGCGCGTCACGAGGTCGGGCAGCCCTTCCATGACGGTGCCGTTGATCGTCTGCTGGAGCAGCACGAACTGCTGGGCCAGCGCCAGGACCTCGGGCTCTCCCGCCCGCACGTCGAGAACCTGGCGCAGCGTGCGGCCGTGGATGCGGTCCAGCACGACACCGCAGCGTCCGTCAATCGTGACCACGCCATGCGAGTGGGCCACCGGCAATCGGGCCGCGGCGGCCCGTACCAGCACGTCGGATTCGAAGTTCGACACGCCGCTCCACTCGGGGCGATCGAGCTTGACCACGGTCCCGTCCCCGTAGGCGAAGACCTCGGCCATGCGCCCTTCAGCCAGCAACTCCATCGCCGCAGCGTAGCGGGCCGGTCACACCACCTTCCGGAAGAGCGTGGCCGTCTCTTCATAGCCGAGACTGCGGTAGAAGGACGCCGCCCGCCGGGTGGCCACGGTGATCAACGTGGCCGATCTCGACTTGGCCCATGCGTCGAATTCCTGCATCAATCGCCGACCGATCGCGGCGCCTCGTCGGTCCTCGCGCACGGCCACTTCCTCCACGTAGGCGACGCGGCCATTGGCGTAGAAGGCCGGATGATCGAACCCCAGCAGGTAGCCCACCACGGCTGCGGCTTCCAGCGCCACCAGGACGACCGCATCGTCACGTCCCAGTAATTCGGCGAACGAGGAGGCGAACGCCCCGGTGTCCACCACGAACGAGGTGGCCATGTCGCGGGCCAGCGGGAGGATGTGATCTCCGTCCGGCAACGACGCCGGACGTACGGTCACCCGATGGCTCACCGCGACCTCGTGTCCGTTCCCTCGAAGTGGCGTTCGAGCTCGTTGGCATAGCGCAGACCCAGGTCCGAGCGGTGGGCGTCCAACCAGGTTGACAGGGCGGTCTGGCCCGTAGTCGGACCGTCGGTGTCCGCCATTCCCCGGGCCATGGTCGTGTACTCCTCTCGCGTGAGCAGTACATCGTGGAGGACCAGCCCGAGGACCCGGGAGAACACCGGCAGGGTGGCACCCGGTACGTGGATGATGCGGGCTCGACTGCCGACGGCGTCACGGACGGAGTGGATCAATTCGTTGAAGGTCGGGCGCTCCGGCCCGACGGCGTCCGTCACGCTGTCGTTGGTTTCCCCGCCTTTGGCCACGCACAGTTGGGCCAGATCGTCGACGTGGATGCTCCGGACCCGATAGTCGCCCCGACCTCCGATGGCGAACACCGGGAGGTGCCGCAGCAACCAGGCGATGTTGTTGATCAGCACCCCGTCGCCACCGAAGAGGATCGCCGGGCGCAGCACGGCGTACGACAGCCCGCTCTCGGCCAGGGCCCGTTCGACCAACGCCTTGCCCCGAAAATACGGCCACGGTGACGCGGCGCTGGGATGGGTGATGCTGACGTGGACGATGCGGTGCACCCCCGCTCGCTTGGCCGCTTGGAACAAGGCCCGCGAGTTGGAGATCGCCAGATCATGATCGATGCGCCCATGGGCGAATCGCACCCAGTACGTGTTGTAGAGCGTCGTCGCCCCTTCGAGTGACGCCACCAAGCCCAGCTGGTCATCGAAGTCCAACGGAGCCACCGCGATGGGCGAGCCTTCCGGGGCCCGGCCCGGGTGCCCCGTCAGCGTGCGCACCCGGCGGCCGGATTCGAGCAACGTGGTGGCGATGGCCCGGCCCGAATAGCTGAACGCACCCGTGACCACATCGAGACCTGTGTCCTCGGCCCGGCGGGCCTGCGCCTCGGACCCCGCTGTGCGTGTGTTCATGCCGTCTCCTCTCTCTTCGGTGCGCTCAGGGTGTCGAAGAAACCGGCCAAGACCCTGGCGTGGGAAAACACGTTGAGGGCGGGGGCCTGATCGCCGTCGAGATGGCTGAGCATTTCGAGTCCGAGGTACAGGGCGACGATGCCATACGCCACGTCCGTGGCCGGGAGCACCGAAGCGAGCGGCGAATCACCGAGCAGTTGTTCGATGGCTCGCCTGGTGAATTCTGTCCAGGGTCCGATGCGGGCGGCCACGGCCGGGCCGAGGCCCGGCGTCGAAGAAGCTCCGGCCATCATCTCGACCAGAACGGTCACGTAGCCGGCATCGAGATCCTGGCGGAAGATGGCCGTGGCCACGTCCATCAGCTCACCCGGCGATCCGACGTCGGCCACCGCCGCGCTGTAGTGCTCGAGCCGCTCGGCACTGACCGCGTCGAGCGCGGCCAACAGGAGGTTCGTGACCGAACCGAAGTGGTAGAAGATCAGCCCTTGGTTGGACCCGGCTCGCTCGGCGATCGCCCGGGCACTCGCCCCGGCGTAGCCCGCCGTCTTCAAGGTCTCCAGCGCCGCCTCGACCAGACGCCGACGCGTCTCGGCCGAGCGGGGGGATCCCTCCTCGGTCAACCTGCTCGGAGCACCGGACTTGGCCATGTCCCTCTTTTGTTGAGCAACTGCTCAAACTATACGCTCAAGATAGGGCGGCTGGCAACCCTGCTGCCCCAGCGCTGGCCCGATCTCCGACGCGCGCTCGAACCATTTTGGGCCGACCTCGGTTCGACCCCTTGACAGTTATGTGAGTGATCACTATCTTAGGGGCATGGTCCCGATCCGCCAGAGCGCCGATGTCCGCCGGCAGTCCGTCCTCACCGCCGCCATCGTCGAGTTCGGTCGGTCCGGCTATGCCGGAACCTCGACCGAAGCCATCGCGACCCGGGCCGGCATTTCGCAGCCCTACCTCTTCCGGCTCTTCGGGACGAAGAAGGATCTGTTCATCGCCACCTACGGCATCGTGTGCGCCCGGATCGAGGAGGCCTTCGTCGCCGCGGCCGTCGGGCTCGAGGGTGACGCGGCCATGACGGCGATGGGTCTGGCCTATCTCGAACTGCTGCAGGACCCCGACCTCCTGCAAGTGCAGCTCCATGGATTCGTGGCCGCCGCCGCCGATCCCGACATCGCCTCGGCCTGTCAGGACACGTTCCGTCGACTGTGGCAGCTGGTCTCGGCGGCCACGGGGGCGGAGCCGGACACGCTGCGCGAATTCTTCGCCCAGGGCATGCTCTGCAGCGTGATGGCCGCCATCGACCTCCGCTCGGTCAACGAGCCGTGGGCCCAATCCTTTTTTCCCGACGAGGACAAAGCACAAAAGACGACCACCGGATCCGCGGACGGTGGCTCGGCCGGCGTGCCCACGCAGCGCGACGCCGGCGTCGCGTAAGGAGCAGGGCACGCCCATGCGCTTGTCGACCGCCGATCTCGTTTCTCCAACGAAGTTAGTAAGCAGTCACAACCACCTTGACCAAACGTCGCTCACGCCGAGCCGAAAGGACCCATCATGACCACGACCTTGGTACCACCCGACCGGCGGCCGGAAGCAGTCGGGACACCACGCCGGGGCGCCGCCTGGGCGGTGCTCATCACGGGGCTGGCCCTGTTCATGGCTTCGCTCGACAACCTGGTCGTCACCAACGCGTTGCCGGTGATTCGCGTCCACCTGCACGCCGGGCTCTCGGGTCTCGAATGGATCGTCAACGCCTACACGCTGACCTTTGCCGTGTTGTTGTTGAGTGCGGCGGCCATCGGTGAGCGATTTGGCCGACGCCGTATCTTCGTTCTCGGCATCACGATCTTCACCGCGGCGTCCGCGGTGGCCGCCCTGGCGCCGTCCATCGGGGTCCTGGTGGCGGCGCGGGCCGTCCAAGGGGCCGGAGGGGCCATGATCATGCCGTTGTCGTTGACGCTGCTGAGCGCCGCCGTGCCGCCGGAACGCCGCAACGCGGCCCTCGGTATCTGGGGCGCCATCGGCGGCGTGGCCGTCGCCATCGGACCATTGGTCGGCGGGGCCATCACGACCGGGTGGGCCTGGCAGTACATCTTCTGGATCAACGTGCCGGTCGGCGTCGCCCTGGGGATCCTGGCCTGGTGGAAGTTGGCCGAGTCCCGCGGCTACAAGGCCCGGCTCGACATCCGAGGGGTGGTGCTGGTCAGCGTCGGCCTGTTCGGCGTGGTCTACGGTCTGGTCCAGGGCAACTCCCACGGTTGGACCAGCGCCGGCGTGCTGAGTGCCTTCGGCATCGGCGTCGTGGGACTGGCCGCCTTCGTCTGGTGGGAACTGCGGATCGAGAACCCGATGCTGCCGCTGCGCCTCTTTCGCAATCGAGCCTTTGCCGCCGTCAACGTGACCGCCATGTTGTTCAGCTTCGGCATGTTCGGTTCGATCTTCTTCCTGTCCCAGTTCCTCCAGACCGTGCAGGGCTATTCGCCGCTCAGTGCCGGACTGCGGATCCTGCCGTGGACCGGCATGATCATGGTCCTGGCTCCCATCGTGGGAATCCTGGCCGAGCGCTGGGGCGGCAAGCGGTTGGTCGTGCCCGGCCTGATCCTGCAGACGGCCGGCTTGGCGTGGTTGGCCTTGTTGTTGACGCCGAGCACGCCGTACATCGACATGGTCCCGGCCTTCATCCTGGCCGGCACCGGGATGACGCTCTTCTTCGTCCCGCTGGCCTCGCTGGTGCTGGGCGCGGTGCCCTCCTCACTGGAGGGAATCGCCTCGGGCACCAACAGTGCCTTCCGCGAACTCGGCGGCGTGTTGGGGATCGCGGTCCTCGGTGCGGTGTTCTCATCCTCGGGGGGCTACGCCTCGCCACAGAACTACGTGAGCGGGTTGACGCCGGCAATCTGGGTCGGGGCCGCAGTCGTTCTCCTCGGAGTGTTCACCGCTCTCCTGGTGCCGGGTCGGAAGCGGGTCCGGGCCGGCACGGAGTCGGAAGACACGGAAATCGCGGAGTCGGACTTGGAGCTCTGCGCCGCGCCGGAACTGGAGCCGGCGATCTGAACGAGGCACCGCGATGCAGGGCCGAACGCGCCGAAGACCCCGCTCACGCCGTGGACGTGGGCACGGTCCCGAGCAGCGCGAACGTATTGCAATAGAACAGTCGGCCGCCGTGCGCCCGCCAATCGGCCCAGTCGGCGTAGGCCTCGCTCTCGGCCCCGCCGAGCCGCGGAGCAACGTGGGGCGTCATGGTCTTGAACGTCGCCTCGGGGTCAGCGCTGGCGAATTCATAAAAATGCATGTAGCGGGGATCGACGTCTTCGGTGTTCTCGAAGACCGAGATCTGGGTGAAACCCGGAATTCCCGCCGCGGCGATGTGGCGGATATGCACGAAGTCGCCCCAATCGCGCAGTTCCTGCGCCCGATCGGGCGACTTCGGACTGATCCACACGATCAGCAGCCCGGTGGTCGCGCCACCGTCGAGGATGCCCTGGCTCGGGCGGGGATGACGATGAAAGAGGTGAGCGGTCACACCCGGCGGCGGGTCCGGGGCTCGAAAGGTGCGATCGACCTCGGCCACGGTGAGCACGGAACCTTCCTCCACCTTTCGCGGCAGGTCCGTGCGCCCGGGGTAGCAATTCTCCCACCAGCTGACCCGTTCGGCTCCCGGCAGTGCGGCCAGGTTGCCGGCGCGCCGCTCGGATTCCGGTGCCGGGCCGTTTCCCAACTCGAGATACAAGGCCGAATTGCTGCGGTCCTCCATGTCAGGCCGTCCGTCGTATCGAGCGGTCACACGATCGTGACGGATCGCGCGTGAAGCGCCTCACGTGCCGACGAATCGACGCGTGGCGACTTCGGCCGCGGCTTCTCCTGCGGCTTCGACGACGCGATTGAGGACGTCGTCACCGTGGGCCAGGCCGGGGAACATCACTTCGTAGGGACCGGGCGCCAGCGCAATGCCCCGCCGGAGCATGGCGTGAAAGAACTGGGGATAGAGGCCGTTGCCGGACCACTCACGGGCGGTCACATAGTCGATCGGGACGGCACGATCGGTCTCCCCTGCCCCGGCGCCATCGTGGTCAGCGAGGAAGAGACCGACCAGCGGTCCGATGGCCGGGGCGACCACGTCCAAGCCGCCGCCGGCAATGGCTGAGGACAAGTCGGAGGCAAACGCCGCCACCCGCGCCGTGAGATCGGCGTAGTCCCGCTCGGTGACCAGTGAGAGAACGGCCAACCCGGCGGCCGTGGCCAATGGATTCCCCGAAAGGGTTCCCGCCTGGTACACGGGGCCTCCCGGCGCCAGTCCGGCCAGGAGCTCCCGGCGCCCACCGAAGGCGCCGACCGGTAGGCCGCCCCCGATGACCTTCCCGAAGCACCACAGGTCGGGTGTCACCCCCGACCAGGCGGTCGCGCCCCCCGGGCCCAGTCGAAAGCCGGTGATCACCTCGTCAAAGATCAGCAGCGCGCCGACGGCATCGCAGGCAGTTCGCAGCTCCGCCAGGAATCCGGGTCGGGGCGCCACCAGGTTCATATTGGCGGCCACCGGTTCGACGATGACGCACGCCACCTCATCGGTCAGCTCGGGGACCACGTTGTACGGCACGACGGCGGTGGCCGCCACCGCGCCGACCGGCACCCCGGCCGAGCCCGGCAAGCCGAGCATGGCCACGCCGCTCCCGCCGCCGGCCAACAGACCGTCGGAGTGGCCGTGGTAGCACCCGTCGAATTTCACCACCCCATCCCGCCCGGTCGCGCCGCGGGCCAGGCGCACCGCGCTCATGGCCGCTTCGGTACCCGACGAGACCAACCGCACCTGCTCGCACCCGGGGACGCGGGCACAGATGGCCTCGGCCAGCAGCACCTCTCCGGGCGTGGGCGCCCCGAAGGTGGTCCCCAGTGCGGCGGCCCTCGTGATGGCATCGGTCACCGCCGGATGGGCGTGCCCGAGCAGGACGGCCCCGTAGGACTGCACCAGATCGATGTAGCGATGACCTTCAACGTCGACGACGGAGGCGCCCTCGCCCCGGACCACCGTGTAGGGCGTGCCGCCGACCGACGCGAACGACCGGACGGGTGAGTCGACGCCGCCGGGAATCACCCGGGCGGCCCGGGCGAACCATTGGGCATTCGTCGCCGGGGACGCGTCAGCCACCGAGGGCCTCGGCCACCTCTGTCGCGAAGTAGGTGAGGATGAAGTCCGCCCCGGCCCGCTTGAGGGCGATGAGCTGCTCGAGGGCGACGGCCGGACCATCGATCCAGCCGGCGGCCGCGGCCGCGTGGACCATGGCGTATTCACCGCTCACGTGGTAGGCCGCCAACGGCACCCGCACCGCCCGTCGGGCGGCGGCGATGACGTCCAGCGAGGTCATGGCCGGTTTGACCATGACCATGTCGGCTCCCTCGGCCACGTCCTGGGCGATCTCGAGGAGCGCTTCACGTCGGTTGTGCGGATCCTGCTGGTACGAGCGCCGGTCACCACCGCCGGCGATCGTGACATCGACGGCGTCGCGGAAGGGACCGTAGAGGGCGGTGGCATATTTGGCGGCGTAGGCCAAGATCGCCACCTGGTCGTAACCGCCCGCATCGAGCGCGGTGCGGATGGCGGCCACCTGGCCGTCCATCATCCCGCTCGGCGCCACCACGTCGGCCCCGGCGCCGGCCTGGGCCTGGGCGACGCGGCCGTAGAGCTCGAGGGTCGGGTCGTTGAGCACCGCCCCGTCGGGGCCGAGGACGCCGCAGTGCCCGTGATCGGTGTATTCGTCCAGACAGAGATCGGCCATCAGGATCAGTTCGTCGCCCACGGCATCGCGCAGGGCGCGCAGGGCCCGCTGCACGATCCCCTCGGAGTGCCAGGCCTGGGACCCGGTGGCGTCCTTCTCCGTGGGCACGCCGAAGAGCACGAGGCCGGGTAGGCCGAGCGCCACCAGGCGCTTGGCCTCGATGACCAGGGAGTCGACGGTGTGCTGCACCTGACCCGGCATGGAGGTGATCTCCACCGGCGCAGCGATGCCCTCACGGACGAACAACGGTGCGATCAGGTCGTCGACGCCGAGGCGGGACTCGGCCACCAGCCGGCGGAGGGCAGGCGTGCGGCGCAGCCGGCGCAGCCGGCGCACCGGAAAGCCCGGTGTCCCGGTGGCCGGCGGTGCGGGTGCGGCGTCGGGGGACATGACGGTCCAGCCTACGAGCCGCCGGACCGGCCCTCGGAAAGATGGCGGATCAGGGCCGTGACGATCCCCTCGGTCGACGCCTCGTCAGCCATCTGGACACCGGCCAACCCGAGCGCCCTGGCACTGGCCGTCGTGGTGGGCCCGATGCACAGCACCAGTGGGGGCACCGACAGCGACCGACCGTCGGGCAGGCGAAGGGTGACAAAGGCCTTGACCGAGGACGATGCGGTAAACGTCACCGCATCGGCGCCGGCCATCCTGTCCATGAGCTCGGGCTCGGGTGGCGGGAGGGCCACCGTTCGATAGGCCTCCACGCGTCGAACGTCCCATCCCTTGTGCGCCAACCCGTCTTCAATGGTGGACGGCGCCTGGTCGGCACCGGGAAACAGGACTCGGGCTGCGCCCGGCTCGAGATCGGCCGTTGGGAAGGCGTCGACCAGTCCCGGAGCCCAGTGCTCGGCCGGTACCAGGTCGGGCTCGACCCCGGCCCGGCGTAGGGCGACGGCGGTGGCCGGTCCCACTGCCGCCACCTTGGTCGAGCCCAACGCCCGGGCATCGCGCAGGCAATCCATGAAGCGGTGCACGGCGTTGACCGAGGTGAGGACGACCCAGCGGTACCGCGCCACGTCGGCCGCGGCGTCGCGCAGCGCCGCGCCGCCATCGGCGGCCTCGGTCTGCTCGGTCAACGGGACCTCGATCGTCCCGGCGCCGGCTCCCTGGAGGGCGTCGACCAGGCCGCGGGCCCGGGGGCCCGATCGGGTCACGACCACGGTGCGGCCCGCGAGCGGTCCGGGCGGGTCCGCCGCGGCATCGTCGCTCCCCAGCGCGGCGACCGGGCCCACCACGATCACCGCCGGCGAACCGAGCTCGACCTCGGCCAGCCGGTCCAGCGTGGTCCGAACGACGCGTTGCGTCGAGGTGGTGCCGCGCTCGATGACCGCCGTGGGCGTGTCGGCCGGCTTGCCGCCGCGTTGGAGAGCACCGGCGATCTCGGCGCGCGTCTGCATCCCCATGAGGATGACCAGCGTTCCCCCCACCTTGGCCAGGAGGTCCCAGTCGACACCGCCCGGCGCCGTGGGATCCCCCACTCTGCCCGTCACCACCGTCACCGATGAGGAGAGGCCACGATGCGTGACGGGGATGCCGGCGGCGGCCGGCACCGCGAACGCCGAAGAGACGCCGGGGACGATCTGCCAGGGCACGCCGGCCCGGGTCAGCGCGTCGCCTTCCTCGCCACCGCGGCCAAACACGAATGGGTCACCACCCTTGAGTCGCACCACGGTCTGGCTCTGCCGTCCGTGCACGACCAGCAGTCGATTGATCTCCGCCTGTCGGCCGGTGCCCGATTGCGCCGCGTCGGGGCGCTTCCCCACATCGACCAGTTCGGCCGACGAGGGCGCCAGCGCCAGCAGCGAGCGGTGGACCAGCCGGTCGAAGATGACGACGTCGGCCTGGGACACGAGCTTCGCCCCCCGCCGGGTCAAGAGGCCGGGGTCACCCGGACCGGCGCCAACCAGATAGACGGTCACGGGTTCCCCGTGAGTTCGGGCAGCGCCCGGCGCGCCGCTTCGAACCCGTCGATGCCCCATCCCCCACCATCGACCAGGAGCGCTCGTGCCACCTCCGCACCCAGCAATTCCGGATCGGTCCCGGTCCGGGCCAGTCGGATGACCGTTCGCCCGTCGGCGCTGGCCACCAGACCGTGCAGGTGCAGCCGCGGCGAGCCGAGGGACGCCTCCGCCCAGGCGCCCACCGGCACGGTACAGCTCCCCCCGAGTCCGGCCAGGACCGACCGCTCGGCCCGCAGCGCCCGGTGGGACGGCACGTCGTCGATGGACCAGAGCAGTTCTCGCGTCCCCCCGTCGTCGGCCCGGCATTGCACCGCGATGGCGCCCTGCCCGGCCTGGGGCAGGACATCGACCGGATCCAAGATGTCGGTCAGGCGAGCGGTCCAGCCCAGCCGCTCCAGGGCGGCCACGGCCACCACCACGGCAGTCACCGAGCCATCCTCGCCGCGGCTGACCCGGCGCTCCATGTTGCCCCTGATCTCGGTGAAGCTCAGATCGGGACGCAGGTTGGCCAGCTGGGCCCGGCGGCGCGCCGATCCCGTGGCGACGAGGCCGCCCGGCGGAAGGTCGGCCAGCCGGCACCCCACCAGTCCGTCGCGGGGATCGGCCCGGCCGGGCACGGCGGCCAGCACCAGGCCGTCGACCATGATCGACGTCATGTCCTTGGCCGAATGGACCGCGGCATCCGCCCTACCCTCGGCGACGGCGGCCTCGACTTCGGTCACGAAGACGCCCTGTCCCCCGATCTGGTCGAGCGGGGCGGAGAGCTCGTCGCCGCGGGTGCGGACCACGACCACCTCAACCTCGAGTCCGCGATGGGCGGCCTGCAGGGCGTCGGCCACCGATGTGGCCTGGCACCGCGCCAGCGGCGACCCGCGGGTGGCCAGGCGGAGCGTGTTCGTCACGAGCTCAGAGATCGAAGAGGATGCGCAGCGCCTCGACCAGGCGCTCGCCGCGCGGTGAGCCGGCCGTCTCCTTCAAGAGCATGGTGGGCTCGTGCAGCAGCTTGGCCAGCGCAGCTCTGGTGGCGGCATCCACCTGCTCCCACTCGGCCTCGGTCAGATCGGCCAGTTGGGCCCGGCGCCGCTCGAGTTCGGACTCCCGCAGCGACTCGAGCCGGGCGCGCAGCGCAGCGATGACCGGAGCGGCGCCACGTTGGCGGCTCGCCGTTCGGTAGCGCTCCACCTCCTCGGTCACGATCAGTTGCGCCGCCAGTGACTCATCCTGGCGGTCGCCCAACGCGGCAGCCACCGACGCGCTCAGGGTGTCCATGTCGAGCAGGGTGACAGCGCGGAGTGTGCCGACCACGGGATCGACGTTGCGCGGGACACCCAGATCGATAACCAGCATGGGCC
The DNA here is from genome assembly GCA_035947875.1 of Acidimicrobiales bacterium. GTDB lineage: Bacteria > Actinomycetota > Acidimicrobiia > Acidimicrobiales > RAAP-2 > Bog-473. Next base: position 2,220 of record DASZJQ010000086.1, on the reverse strand, counting down.
CGCGCACTCCGGAAAAGTGAGCGGCCGTGAGCACGTGGGCCTCCGCCGCCACCGCGGCCAGCACCACATCGGCTCGGGCCAGTTCGCGGTGGATCTCCCCGAGAGAGGCGGCGCGCAGCTGCGGGCCCAGACCGGCGGTGCGCACCAGGTCCTCGGCCCGGCCGACCGAGCGGTTCACCACCACGATGGAACGAGGCGCCGCGCCGTTCGGGATGTCGCAGAGGGCCCGACAGACGCCCATGCCCATCTCTCCGGCGCCGACCACGAGCACTCGCTTGTCACGGAGGTCGGCGCCGCCTTGGCCACGCGCCACGGCCACGGCGGCGTAGGAGAACGAGGTGGTCCCGCGGGCAATCCCGGTCTCGGTGCGCACGCGTTTACCGGTCTGCAGCGCGTGTTGGAAGAGGGCGGACAGGACCGGCCCGGACATGCCCTCTTCGTGGGCACGCTCGTAGGCCCGTCGAACCTGGCCCACCACCTCGCTCTCACCGAGCACCGTCGACTCGAGCCCCGCGGTGACGGCGAAAAGGTGGGAGGCCACGTCGTCGTCAAAGCGCACGGCGGCGCAGGCCTCGAGTTCGTCCTTCGAGACCCCGGAAAGCTCGGACAGCACGTCGTAGATCTCGGACACCGCATCGTGGAAGCGGTCCACCACCGCGTAGACCTCGGTCCGCAGGCAGGTCGACAGCACCACGCTCTCCTGGAGGTTGCGGCAGTGACGGAGGGAACCGAGCACCTTGTGGAGATCGGCGTCACCGATGGCCACCGCTTCGAGGAGGGGGAGGGGAGCCTGCTTGTGCTGGAGCCCTACGACGACGACGGACACGCGGATCCTTCCTGGGTGGGGCTACAAGCTTGCCCGCCCCGTCACCTTATGTGCCAGTCACCGGGCCTCAGGCACGGGCCGGGTGCTCCCCACGGTGCTCAGCCCAGATCGGAGGGGGCCGACAGGCCCACCGAGCGGATGCTGGGTACCCGGTCCTCCGGGGCGGTTCTGCCCTGGCCCGACCCATCGCGCCGGGCCCGGTAGAAGCCGAGCACCTGCAGCTCGATGGAGAGGTCGACATAGCGCAGGTGCACGTAGGGGGGCACGATGAGGACGCGGGGCGCGAAGTTGAGGAGGGAGGTGACACCCACCTCGACCAGCGTGTCGGCCACCTGTTGCGCGACGCCGCCCGGCGTGGTGATGACGCCGATGGCGGGGCGTTCCGAGGTGGCCAGTGCGGGGATCTCGTCCATGTGGCGCACCCGGATGCCGCGGATCTCTTCACCCACCACCGCGGGATCGACATCGAACAGGCCCGTCACCCGAAACCCACTGGTGGCAAAGCCCTGGGAGTTGGTCAAGGCCCGGCCCAGGTTCCCGATGCCGACCACGGCCACCGGCCAGTTCTCGTCGACCCCGAGAGCCCGATCGATTTGCGCGATCAGGAACGCCGGGTCATAGCCCGACCCCCGGGTGCCGAAGGAACCGAGTAGCGACAGATCCTTTCGCACCTTGGCCGCGTTGACGAGGGCCAACGTGGCCAACTGTTCCGAGGACACGGTCGAGACGCTGTTGCGCACCAGCTCGGCCAGGATGCGCTGGTAGACCGGCAGCCGCACCACGGTGGCTTCCGGAATGCGCTTCGACGGGGAGGGCGATTCAGCGCTCACTGGCCCGGATCGTACCGACCGGGCGCGCCCGGGCACCAACCCTCCGAATCACCGTCCCCCGGAGTGAGTGGACCGCCGCCAGTGTCACCAGGCGAGCACCACCAGTTCCCCCGCCTCCACGTTGAGCCAGTGTCCGGCCGAGCCCTCACCGACCACCACGGCCAGGTGTTCGTTGGCGTCGACCAGGAGGCCCAGTTCGCCGCGGTCAAGGTCGGCGAAGGTCTCGACGCAGCGCAGGGTCGCGCTCTCGGGTACCAATGCGCTGGGCCACCCGGGCCGGGTGACCAGATCGCTTTCGACGACCGCCGTCACCGACACCGCGTCCATGAACGACAGGCTGGCCGCCAGCGCGTCGGCCAGGGTGGCGGCCAACTGAACATTGCCGAAGTGATCGACCCAGGTGACCTCCGCACGCAGGCATTGGCGCCCGTCGGGCAGGCGACCGTGCTCGACCACGCCGGGCAGGAGACGGACCAGTGATCCGGGGTCGATGGCCTCCCCGAGCAGCTCAGGTCGGGTGCCCCCGCACAGGGCGGCCGCCGCCGGGGCGAAGAGGTCACGCCC
>DASZJQ010000085.1:0-1935 GCA_035947875.1 Acidimicrobiales bacterium | reverse complement strand
GTGCCGATCTCGGCCATCCTCTTCGGCGGCCGCCGCGCCTCGGTGGTGCCACTGGTCTTCCAGTCCCACGACTGGGAGCACGGCGTCTTCCTGGGTTCCATCATGGCCTCGGAGACGACCGCCGCCGCCGCCGGCGCCGTGGGCAAACTGCGGCGCGACCCTTTCGCCATGCTGCCGTTCTGCGGCTACAACATGGCTGACTACTTCGCCCACTGGCTCACCATTGGTGCGGAAGCATCGGACCGCGACCTTCTCCCCAAGATCTTCTACGTCAACTGGTTCCGCAAGGATGCCGACGGGAAGTGGCTGTGGCCGGGCTACGGCGAAAACTCCCGGGTGCTCGAGTGGGTCTTCGACCGGGTGGGCAGCAAGGCCGAGGCCGAGGACAGCCCCATCGGCTGGATCCCGACGCCCGACGCCATCGACGTTGACGGCCTCGACGTGTCGAAAGAGGACATGGCCGAGCTCCTGCGCGTCGACAGCGACGAGTGGAAGGCCGAAGTGCCCTCCATCCGTGAGCACTTCGCCAAGTTCGGTGATCGCCTCCCGGCCGCCTTGACCAAGGCCGTCGACGAGCTCGAACGGCGTCTCGGCTAGCCGCTTCGCCCGCTCGTCCGTTCCCTAGCCCCGAGCCACCCGCGGCGCCCGCAGGGCGCGCCGACCGGTGACGTACGTCAGTCCGCCCAGCCCGGCCAGCACGGCCATCACGGCGTCGCCTTGGGGCAGCGTGAACGCCACCACCACCGGAATCAGCGCGCCCAGCACCCAGACCAGCTGCTGCCGCGTGGCGAAGCGGGCGAAGGCCCGACCCTGAGCCGATTGGGGGATGTAGCGCTGGGTCATGGCGTCGAACGACGGCTGCGCCACCGCCCCGGCCAGCCCGACCAGGAAGGCCAGCCCGACCTGAGCGACCAACGTGCCCCATACCGCCGCGCCGGCCGACGAGACGGCGATGAGCCAGAGCGAGAGCAGGAGCAAATGCTGCTCGTTCAGGCGCTCGCGCAACCGGCCGACCAGCGCCAGGCCGACGATGGACCCGATACCGGCCGCGCCCAGGGCCAGACCGTAGACGTAGAGCCCCACGTGCAGCCGCCGGAGACCGAAGGCCAGCAGGAAGATCTGGAAGCCCTGCAGGCCGCGGATGATCGACATGGCGGTGAGCCCGAGCAGCACCTCGGGGTGCGCGACCGGTTGCAGGCGGATCACATCAGGGGGTCGGTCGTCGACCGGCGTGGCCGCCACGGTCGACGTCGCACTCGGGGCCTCGGCCGCCCCGGCGTTCGGGTTCGCAAGATTGCCTCGTCGATGATGTCCGACGATCGGCAGCCGGTAGCCGGACACCGCGGCCGCCACGAACACGAAGGCGCAGAACACCAAGACGCTGGCCGCCCCGCCCAACTTCAAGATGATCCCTCCGGGCACCGAAATGGCGAAACCGGCCAGCGTGCCGAGGAGCGTCAGCCGGGCGTTGAGGGTGGCGTAGCCCGCCTGCTGCCCCGAAGCATCGGGAACGCTGAGCGCCGACACCTCGGGCACCAGGGCACCTCTGGTCACCACGTACAGCTTCGAGAACACCAACACCAAGAACGCCTCGGGAAAGAGCAGGAGGCTGTGGACATCACGCGCCATAAAGGGGCAGATGACGGCTTGGCCGACGGCGGCGAAGACGACCATGGCCCTGCGGGCTCCCCGGCTCCGGTCGATGAGGGGACCGAGGAGGGGCGAGATGACGGCGAAGGGGGCCAACGTGAAGAGCAGGTAGAAGAGGACCTTGCTCTTTGCCTCATTGGGCGAGATGGAGAAGAACAGGGAACCGGCCAGCGAGATGGTGACCAAGGTGGCGCCGGCGGACATGCAGATCTGGACGAGGGAGAGGCGACCGACCGGATTCGCCTGATCAACGAGGTCGGCCCACGCCTGTCGGACGAGGTCCCG
>DASZJQ010000084.1:0-12463 GCA_035947875.1 Acidimicrobiales bacterium | reverse complement strand
CCCGGACCCGGGTGTGACGCCGGGCCCGGAGGCGGGTTCGATCGTGGAGAGGTGCCATTACTTCGCCGCCTTTCCGGCCTTGCGGACGACCCGCTCGCCGGCGTAGCGCACGCCCTTGCCCTTGTAGGGCTCGGGTTTGCGGAGTTTGCGGATGTCGGCGGCCACCTGGCCCACCTTCTCCTTGTCGGTGCCCTTGACCACGATGCGGGTGGGCACGGGGACCTCGAAGGTGATGCCCTCGGGGGCGTCGACGAAGACGGGGTGCGAGAAGCCCAGGGCCAGCTCCAGCGCGCCCGGGCCCCGGGCGGTGCAGCGGTACCCGACACCGACGATCTCGAGTTCCTTGGAGTACCCGTCCGTCACCCCGGTCACCATGTTGGCCACCAACGACCGGGAGAGGCCGTGCAGGGCGCGGTGCCGTCGCTCGTCATCGGGTCGGCTGACCACCAGCACGTCGCCTTCCTGGGCCACGGTGATGCCGGTCGGCAGGGAACGCTCCAGCGTGCCTTGGGGTCCCTTGACGCTCACCTTCGCGCCCTCGAGCGTGACGGTGACATTGGCCGGGACCGAGATGGGCGAACGCCCGATGCGCGACATCAGCGATCACCCCGCGTCACCGTCGTGCGCCTACCAGACATGGCACAGCACCTCGCCACCGAGGTGGCGCTTCCGAGCTTCACGATCGGTCATCAACCCGTGGCTGGTCGAGACCACGGCCACGCCCATCCCGCCCAGGACGCGGGGGATGCCGTCGGCCCGGGCGTAGATACGCAGGCCGGGCTTGGAGATCCGCTTGATACCGGCGATGGTGCGGGTGCGGTCGGCCGAGTACTTGAGGGAGATCTCCAGCGTGGTGCCCGGCTTCTCCGAGTTGGGCTCCATGTGGTAGCCCGCGATGAAACCCTCACGCTCGAGGATCGAGGCCAGGGACTCCTTCAGCTTCGAGCCCGGCATCTTCACCGTGTCGAACATGGCGGAATTGGCGTTGCGGATACGCGTCAGCATGTCCGCGATGGGATCAGTCATGGTCATGGGCGGCCTACCAACTCGCCTTGGTCACGCCGGGAATCTCGCCCGCGTGCACCATCACGCGCAGGCAGATACGGCAGAGCCCGAATTTCTTGTACACGGCCTTGGGCCGGCCACATCGCTGGCAGCGGGTGTACCCGCGCACCTTGAATTTGGGTGTGCGCTGTTGCTTCTCAATCAGTGCTTTCTTCGCCATGATGCTTATCGAGTCTCCTGTCGGAACGGGAAGCCGAACGCCGCTAGGAGCGCCCGCCCTTCCTCGTTGTTGCGTGCGGTGGTGACGATCGTGATGTCCATGCCCCGGACCGAGTCGATCTTGTCGTAGTCGATCTCCGGGAAGATCAACTGCTCGGTGACCCCGAAGGTGTAGTTGCCCTTGCCGTCGAATGAACGCGGTGACAGGCCACGGAAGTCACGGATGCGGGGAATGGCCAGGCTGAGCAGGCGATCGAAGAACTCCCAGGCCCGATCGCCCCGCAGGGTGACCTTGGCCCCGATGGCCTGGCCCTCGCGGAGCTTGAAGCCGGCGATGGACTGCTTGGCCCGGGTCACGATCGGTTTCTGCCCCGTGATGATCTCCAGGTCGCGCTGCGCCCCTTCGATCAGGGAAGCCTGCTGGGTGGCCCGGCCCAAGCCCATGTTGATGACGATCTTCTCGAGTCGGGGGACCTCCATGATGTTGCCCAGTCCCAGCTCCTCCTGGAGGCGTGGGCGGATCTCGGCCAGGTATCGCTCGAAGAGCCTGGGCCGGGCCGGGGCGCCGGTGGCGGCCGTGGTGGTCGTGGTGGTGCCGGTATCGGTCATAGCTCGGCCCCGCACTTGCGGCAGAACCGCACCTTGTGGCCGTTCTTGTCGATCTTCATGCCCACGCGGGTCGGCTTGTCACAGCTCTTGCAGAGCAGGGCCACGGTCGAGACCTGCACCGGCATGAACTTGTCGATCACACCACCTTGCTGGGTGGCCCGGGTCGGCTTGGCGTGACGCTTGGCCACGTTGACCCCCTCGAGGATCACCCGCCCCTCGGCCGGGAAGGCCCGGATGACTTCGGCCTTCTTGCCCTTGTCCTTGCCCGACCGCACGATCACCTGGTCACCCTTGTGGATCCGCATCACAACACCTCCGGAGCCAACGACACGATTCTCATGAACCTCTTGTCACGCAGCTCACGGCCCACCGGGCCGAAGATGCGTGTGCCTCGCGGTTGCTGCTGGTCGTTGATCAGCACCGCCGCGTTCTCGTCGAAGCGGATATAGCTGCCGTCGGGGCGACGCTTCTCCTTCTTGGTGCGCACGACCACGCACCTCACGACATCGCCCTTCTTCACGGCTGCCCCCGGGATGGCGTCCTTGACCGTGGCCACGAAGACATCTCCGATGCTGGCGTAGCGACGGCGCGACCCTCCGAGCACGCGGATGCACAGCACCTCGCGCGCGCCGGAATTGTCGGCCACCCGCAGCCGCGACTCCTGCTGAATCATCGGGCCCGCTCCACCACTTCGGTCAGGCGCCAGCGCTTCAGCTTGGACAGGGGGCGGGTTTCTTGGACCCGAACCCGATCGCCGACCTTGGCGGTGTCCTCGGCGTCGTGCACGTAGAGCTTCTTGGTGCGCTGCACCGTCTTGCCGTAGCGGGCGTGACGGACCCGCTCCACCACGGCCACGACGACGGTGGACTGCATGGCATCGGACACCACGACGCCCTCGCGTACCTTGCGGCGGTTGGGTCGCCCCTCGTCGTCGGCCGGTCCGGTGTTGGACGTGGCGGTGGACGTAGCGGTGGGCGCGGCCGCGGCCGCCGTGGCGGGCTCGGGGGCCGGCGTGACGTCGGCCTTCCCGGCGGTCACGGCCGCATCCTCGGCTGCGGCTTCGGGCACTTCTGTCGTCTCTTCGGTCTCGTCGGCCATCAGGCCTCTTCCTCTTCCTCTGCTAATTCGTCATCGACGTCCAATCCGTCATCATCGACGGCGACGTGCTCGAGATCGTGCACGGCCTCGGCTTCCGCGGCCCGGGCGGCGGCATGCTCGGCCACGGCGGCATCCTCGGCCGCCAGCTTGGCCAAGGCGCCCTCGCGCTCCTCGGTCGTGGCGGCCACGTACGTGCCCTCGGCCTCGAGAATTTCCCGGGCGCGCAGCACGGTCAGGATCCGGGCGATTTCATGCCGGACCTGGCTGACCCGTGCCGGATTGTCCAGCTGGCCCGTAGCCAATTGGAAGCGCAGGTTGAACAGCTCGCGCCGGCCCTCACCGAGACGGCCGGCCAGCTCATCGCCGTCGAGCAGCGCCAGGTCGGAAGCGGTCGCCATCAGATCGCCACCTCGGCGTGACCGTGTGTCCCCGGGCGCACCACGAACCGGGCCTTGAAGGGCAGCTTCTGGATGGCGCGCTCCATGGCGGCGCGGGCCAGTTCCTCGTCGACACCGGAGAGCTCGAACAAGATCCGGCCCGGGTGCACCACGGCCACCCACAATTCGGGGTTGCCCTTGCCCGAGCCCATGCGGGTCTCGGCCGGCTTCTGGGTGACCGGCTTGTCCGGGAACACGCGGATCCAGACCTTCCCACCACGCTTGACGTGACGGGTCATGGCGATACGGGCCGCCTCGATCTGGCGGGCCGTCAACCACCCGGGTTCCATGGCCTGAATGCCGAAGTCGCCGAATGAGACGGCGGCGCCACCCTTGGCCTGGCCGTTCAAGCGACCCCGCTGCGTCTTGCGGTGCTTGACCTTCTTGGGCATCAACATGTCAGTCCGATTCCTTGCGGAAGTGCGGGGCCTCATGGTGCTCGTGACGGTTCTGGCGCTCCATCTCCTCGTCCTTGGCCAGCTGGCGCTCCAGGTCGTCCGGCTCGGCCGGCGCAACGGGCAGGAGATCGGCCACCGGAGCCTCGGCGGCATCGTCCGCCTCGTCGGCGTCAGCGTCGACGTCCTCGGTCACGGGGGCCGCATCGGTGGCGTCGACCGTGGCCGACTCGTCCTCGGGCAGCAATTCCTCCAACAGCTCGTCGTCCGGTGCCGCGCCGTTGGTGGTCGCCGCGTCCTCGCCGGGGGCACCGAAGTCGGCCTTGCGACGCCCGCCGCCGGCGGTGATGAGACGGCGGGGGCCGCTCTGTCCGGACGTCTCGCCGACCGCCATGGCCGCCTCGCGGGTGATCTTGTCCTCGATGGAGACCTTGTAGGGCAGGATGTCGCCCTTGTAGATCCAGACCTTGACTCCGACCCGGCCCGACGTGGTCTTGGCCTCACGGAAGCCGTAGTCGATGTCGGCCCGCAGCGTGTGCAACGGCACCCGGCCCTCTCGGTACTGCTCCTTGCGGGACATTTCGGACCCGCCGAGCCGACCTGAGCACTGCACCTTGATCCCGAGCGCCCCGGCCTTCTGGACCGTCTGGATGGCCCGCTTCATGGCCCGGCGGAAGGCCACCCGGCGCACCAGCTGGTCGCAGATGCCCTGGGCGATGAGGGCGGCGTCGAGCTCGGGCTGCTTGATCTCTTGGATGTTGAGTTGGATCCGGTTCTGCAGACCGGTGATCTCTTCGAGCTTCTTCTTGAGACGGTCGGCTTCGGACCCGCGGCGGCCGATCACGATGCCGGGCCGGGCGGTGTGGATGTCGACCCGGAGGCGGTCGCGCGTGCGCTCGACCTCGATCCGGCTCACCGCCGCCGCCTCGAGCTGCTTCATCAGGTAGTCGCGGATCTTCCAGTCCTCCACCACGAATTCGCGGTAGTGGCGCTCCTCGAACCAACGGGACTTCCAGTCGGTAGTGATACCGAGGCGGAAGCCGTAGGGATTGACCTTCTGGCCCATCTACTCGCCCTTCTCGTCGGCGTCGGCGGGTGCCTCTGCCGTGTCATCTTCACTGTTGGCCTCGTCGACGACGATGGCCTCGGTCCCGCCCTCGGCGGCGAAGTCCTCTTCGGTTTCGATCTCGGGGTTGGTCACGTCGGTATCCTCCGGCGCCGTCGCGTCGGCATCGTCGCTCTCACGCTCGGCCGCCGCCATCTCGGCCTCGGCTTCGGCCACGGCCTGGGCGGCCCGGCGGCGGGACAGGCGACCGGACAGGTCGGCCCGGCGGCGGGAGGCGTCGACCCGGCGGGACCGATGGGCGCTGACCGCCTCCATCCGCTTGCGACGCAACTCCAACTTCGCCTCGGGGAGCCGGCTCACGATGATGGTGATGTGGCTGGTCCGCTTCCTGATCCGGGTGGCCCGGCCCCGGGCCCGGGGGCGCCAGCGCTTGGCCGTGGTGCCCTCGTCGGCGTAACAGGCCGAGACGTACAACTCGTCGGGATTCTGCTGATCGTTGTGGGCGGCGTTGGACACGGCCGAGTTGAGCACCTTGCCGATGACGTCGGCCGCGCCGCGCTCCGTCCCGATCAGGATCTCGGCCGCCCGGTCCACGTCCTGGCCCCGGATCAGGTCGAGGACCTGGCGGGCCTTGGAGGCCGACAGGCCGCTGTGCCGCAGGACGGCGCGGGTGCCCGGACGCTCGTTGGTCTTGGTCGCCGTCATGTCAGCGACGCGCTCCCCGCTCCTGGCCGGCGTGGTACCGGAAGGTGCGTGTGGGGGCGAACTCGCCCAGTTTGTGGCCGACCATCGACTCGGTCACGTAGACCGGGACGTGACGGCGACCGTCGTGGACGGCAATCGTGTGGCCGACCATGTCGGGGATGATGGTCGAGCGGCGGGACCAGGTCTTGATGACCTTCTTCTCCCCGCTCGAGTTGAGCACGTCGACCTTCTTCAACAGGTGGTCGTCGACGAATGGTCCCTTTTTCAAGCTACGCGGCATACGTGGTCAACCCTTCGCCTATCGCCGCGCGCCGCGGGTGCGGCGCCGGCGGACGATCATCGAATCGGACTTCTTGTTGCGGGAGCGGGTACGGCCCTCGGGCTTGCCCCACGGGGAGACCGGGTGGCGCCCACCCGAGGACTTCCCCTCACCCCCACCGAGGGGATGGTCCACCGGGTTCATGGCCACACCACGGGTCTGGGGGCGCTTGCCCTTCCAGCGGTTCCGTCCGGCCTTGCCGATCTTGATCAGCTCGGCCTCGGCGTTCCCCACCACGCCCAGGGTGGCCCGGCAGTCGATCGAGACGCGGCGCATTTCGGTCGACGGCAGCCGCAGGGTGGCAAAGACGCCTTCCTTGGCCACCAGCTGAATGCTCATGCCCGCCCCCCGGGCCATCTTCCCGCCACCGCCGGGGCGCAGTTCGACGTTGTGCACGGTCGAGCCCACCGGGATGTAGCGCAGCGGCAACGCGTTGCCCGGGCGGATGTCGGCGCCCTGCCCGCTCTGGATCCTGTCGCCCACCTTCACCCCGGCCGGGGCCAGGATGTACCGCTTCTCGCCGTCGGCGTAGTGCAGCAGCGCGATGCGCGAGTTTCGGTTGGGGTCGTACTCGATGGCCGCCACCTTGGCCGGCACGCCGTCCTTGTTCCGACGGAAGTCGATGATGCGGTACTGCTGCTTGTGGCCGCCACCGCGGTGGCGGGCCGTCTTGCGGCCGTGGTTGTTGCGCCCACCCGAACTCGGGCTGGGGGCGAGCAGCGACTTCTCCGGACGATCGCGGGTGATCTCGGAGAAGTCGGACACCGTCTGGAAACGGCGGCCCGGGCTGGTTGGTTTGCGTGAACGAAGTGGCATCAGTGCGGTCCTGTGATCAACGATCGAAGAGGTCGATGGAGTCGTCGGGATGGATGGTGACAATGGCCCGCTTGGTGTTGGGGCGGTGGCCCTTGATGTTGGTGCGGCGGTTGCGGGTCGACTTGCCCTTGCGGTTCAGGGTGTTGACGTTGAGCACCCGCACGCTGAACGCCTGCTCGACGGCGTGGCGCACGTCGATCTTGGTGGCGCCGGGGTCGACGATGAAGACGTAGACGTTCTGGTCCATCAGCCCGTAGCTCTTCTCGGAGACCACCGGCCGGATCAGCACCGCCATGGCATCACGCATCCGTAGCCGCCTCCTCGGTCGTGCCGTCGGCCGGCTCGGTCGTGCCGTCGGTCGTGTCGTCGGTCGTGTTGGTGGTGCCGCCTGCGTCCCCGACGTCGTCACCGGTGCCCTCGACCTCGGCCAGCCCGGTGGAGAAGTCACCGGGGGAACCGGGCAGCGTGCGGTCGGAAAAGAGGATCCAGTCGCTGCGCAGCACGTCGTGGGCCGAGAGCTCCCCGAAGGAGGCCGTGTGGGCATTGGGCAGGTTGGCGAAGGAACGCCGGGCCACGGTCTCCTCGTCGGCCAGGACCACCAGCACCCGGCCACCGAGCTTCAGCGCGCTCAGCGCAGCCACGGCGTCCTTGGTCCTCGGGTCTTCCCAGCCCCAGGTGTCGACCAGGGCCACGCGGCCGAGGGCGGCCCGGTCGCTCAGGGCGGACAGCAGGGCCAGGCGGATCATCTTCTTGGGGGTGTGCTGGCGGTAGCTGCGGGGCTTGGGGCCGAGGGCGACGCCCCCACCGATCATCGACGGCGAGCGGCTCGAGCCCTGGCGGGCCCGTCCCGTGCCCTTCTGGGAGAACGGCTTGGCGCCGCCGCCGCGCACCTCGGCGCGCGTCTTGGTCGACTGCGAACCCGAGCGGGCGGCGGCCAGCTGGGCGGTGACCACCTGGTGCAGCACGGCCCGGTTGGGCTCGAGGCCGAAGATGGTGGGCTCGAGGTCGACCTGGCCGAGGTCCTGGCCGGTGACCGAGCGGCGGGTCACCGAGCGGGTGACCGGCGCGGCCCGCTCCTTCTTGACCGGTCCACGGAGCACGGCGTCGGCCATGGTCATCGGGACCCCCCGCGCACGGTGGCCGTCTTGACCGAGTCACGCAGCACCACCACGGTGCCCCGGGAGCCGGGCACCGCCCCCTTGACCAGGACCAGCTGACGATCGGGGTCGGCCGAGACGACCTGCAGGTTGAGGGCGGTCACCTGCTTGCCACCCATGCGACCGGCCATCTTGGTGCCCTTGAAGACGCGTGAGGGGGTGGCACAGGCACCGATGGCGCCGGGGACGCGGTGGCTCTTGTGGTTGCCGTGCGAGGCGCCCTGGCCCTTGAAATTGTGGCGCTTCATCCCGCCGGCGAAGCCCTTGCCCTTGCTGACGGCGATGGCATCGACCCGGTCGCCGGCCGCCAGGACCTCGGCGGTGAGCTCCTGGCCGACGGCGTACTCGGCCACATCGTCGAGCCGGAGCTCGACCAGGCCGCGTCCGGGCTCCACGCTCGCCTTGGCGAAGTGGCCGATCTCCGGCTTGGTCAGGGTGGAGGCCCGACGGAAGCCCCACGTCACCTGCAGGGCGGCGTAGCCGTCGGTCTCGGGCGTCTTGACCTGGACCACGCGGGCGGGCGCGACTCTCAGAACCGTCACCGGAATGGCGCGGTTCTGCTCGTCCCAGACCTGGGTCATGCCGACCTTCTCGCCGACGATCGCCTTGCTTGCCACGTGTCGAATCTCCCTGCGCTGCCCACGGCTTCCCGTGCGCACGCCAACGCTCCGCCCGGGAATCCCGAGCGGAGCGCTCGAATGGTTTGGCGTGAGGTACCGGACGCACCGGCGGTCACGCACTTCTGTTGTGATGGAGCAGCACCGGAGGTGCCGCTGGGGTGCCTAAATCGGCCTTGCGACGTTACACCACCTGGGCCGGCGCGTGCCAGGCGCCAGAGCCCGGATCAGGCGGTTTGAATCTTTATCTCGATATCGACGCCCGCCGGGAGGTCGAGTCGCTGGAGCGAATCGACCGTTTTGGGCGTGTGGTCGATGATGTCCACCAGGCGCTTGTGCACCCGCATCTCGAAGTGCTCGCGTGAGTCCTTGTACTTGTGGGGCGAGCGGATCACCGTGTAGCGGTGCTTGTCGGTCGGCAACGGGATCGGCCCGAGCACCTTGGCCTGGGTGCGGAGCACCGTCTGGACGATCTTCTCGGTCGACTGATCGAGGATCTCGTGGTCGTAGGCCTTGAGCCTGATGCGGATCTTCTGCTTGGGGCCATCGGCCATGGTGCCTGCTCTCGTTCCGTCGCGGTTCGGGGGTCGTTACTTGAGGATCTTCGTAACCCGACCGGAAGCAACGGTGCGGCCACCCTCACGGATGGCGAAGCGCAGACCTTCAGTCATGGCGATGGGCTTGCCCAGCTCGACCGTCATGTCGGTGTGGTCCCCGGGCATGACCATCTCGGTGCCCTCGGGCAGCGCGATGGTGCCGGTCACATCGGTGGTGCGGAAGTAGAACTGGGGCCGGTAGTTGGTGAAGAACGGCTTGTGACGGCCACCCTCCTCCTTGGTCAGCACCACGACAGTGGCCTCGAACTGGGTGTGCGGGGTGATGGAACCGGGCTTGCAGAGGACCTGACCCCGCTCGACATCTTCCTTCTTGGTGCCCCGCAGCAGGGCGCCGACGTTGTCGCCGGCCCGCCCCTCGTCGAGCAGCTTGCGGAACATCTCGATGCCGGTCACGGTGGTCTTCTGCGTGTCGCGCAGGCCGACGATCTCCACTTCTTCGCCCACCTTGACCACGCCCTGCTCCACCTTGCCGGTGACCACGGTGCCCCGACCGGTGATGGACATGACGTCCTCGATGGGCATGAGGAACGGCTTGTCGACGTCGCGCTCGGGCTCGGGGATGAAGGAGTCGACGGCCGCCATCAGCTCGAGGATCTTCTCGCTCCACTCGGGGTCGCCCTCGAGGGCCTTGAGGGCGCTGACCTGGACAATCGGGGTGTCGTCGCCGGGGAAGTCGTAGGCGGTGAGGAGCTCGCGCACCTCCATCTCGACCAACTCGATCAGCTCGGGGTCGTCCACCATGTCGGCCTTGTTGAGGGCCACCACGATGTAGGGCACGCCCACCTGGCGGGCCAGCAGTACGTGCTCACGGGTCTGGGGCATGGGGCCGTCGGCCGCCGAGACCACCAGGATGGCGCCGTCGATCTGGGCCGCACCGGTGATCATGTTCTTGAGGTAGTCGGCGTGGCCGGGCATGTCGACGTGGGCGTAGTGACGGTTCTCCGTCTCGTACTCGACGTGGGCGATGGTGATGGTGATGCCGCGCTGCTTCTCTTCGGGGGCCTTGTCGATCTGGTCGAACGAGGTGAACTGGGTGTTGGGGTTCGCCTCGGACAGGACCTTGGTGATCGCCGCCGTGAGCGTGGTCTTCCCGTGGTCGATGTGTCCCATCGTTCCCACATTGACGTGAGGCTTGTTGCGCTCGAACTTCTGCTTGGCCATCGCCGTAGCTACTCCCTGATATCGGACGGGACCCCCTTGGGCCCGCCGCGGCGACTGCACGCCGCTTTCATTTTCCTTTTGTGCGACCTGTCCCGGAGGCCGTCGGCCCCGGCTACTCCCCGTGGGCCCGGGCGATGATCTCCTTGGAGATCGACTCGGGCACCTCGTTGTAGGAGTGAAACTGCATCGTGTACGTGGCGCGACCCTGGGTGCGCGAACGCAGGTCAGTAGCGTAGCCGAACATGTCGGCCAGCGGTACCTGCGCGTTGATCACGTGGCTGCTGCCCTGCTGGTCCATCCCCTCCACCCTGCCCCGGCGGGAGGAGAGGTCCCCGATGACATCACCCATGTAGTCGTCGGGCGTGGTCACCGTGACGGCCATGACGGGCTCGAGCAGGACGGGACTGGCCGCCCGCAGCGCCTTCTTGAACGCCATGGAGCCGGCGATCTTGAAGGCCATCTCCGACGAGTCCACGTCGTGGTAGGAGCCGTAGGTCAACAGGATCCGCACGTCGACGGTGGGATAGCCGGCCAGAATGCCCGAGGTGAGGGCCTCTTGGATCCCGGCGTCCACCGAGGGGATGTACTCCTTGGGAATGACGCCGCCACTGATCTTGTCGACGAACTCGTAGCCCCCGCCGGGCCCGGTGGGCTCGGCACTGATGACCACGTGGCCGTACTGGCCCCGGCCGCCGGTCTGGCGGACGTACTTCTCCTCGATCTTCTCCACCGACCGGCGGATGGTCTCGCGGTAGGCCACCTGGGGCTTGCCCACGTTGGCGTCGACGCTGAATTCCCGCAACATGCGGTCCACCAGGACTTCGAGGTGGAGCTCGCCCATGCCCGAGATCACGGTCTGGCCGGTCTCCTCGTCGGAGCGCACCCGGAAGGTCGGGTCCTCCTCGCTGAGCGAGTAGAGCGCCTTGGAGAGTTTGTCCTGGTCAGCCTTGGTCTTGGGCTCGACGGCGACATGGATCACGGGCTCGGGGAACTCCAGTGCCTCGAGCACGATCGGGTGGCCCGGGTCGCACAGGGTGTCACCGGTGGTGGTGTTCTTCATCCCGACCACGGCCATGATGTCGCCGGCGAAGATGGCGTCCTTGTCCTCGCGGTGGTTGGCGTGCATCTGGAGGATGCGGCCCACCCGCTCCTTCTTGTCCTTGGTGGAGTTCAGGATCGAGGAGCCCTTGGTCAACGTGCCCGAGTACACCCGGATGTAGGTCAGCTTGCCGACGAAGGGGTCGGTCATGATCTTGAAGGCCAGGGCCGAGAAGGCCTCGCCGTCGTCGGCCTTGCGCTCCAGGACATCCTCGAGATGGTTGGGGCGGCTCCCCTGGGTGGGGGGCAGGTCGAGGGGGCTGGGCAGGTAGTCGATCACGGCGTCGAGCATGGGCTGCACGCCCTTGTTCTTGAAGGCCGACCCGCAGAGCACCGGCACCACCTCGGCGGCCAGGGTGGCCGTGCGCAGGGCCCGGCGCAGGTCGTCGGCCGTGATGAACTCCTCGGCCAGGTACTTCTCCATGATGATGTCGTCGAAGTTGGAGACCACGTCGATGAGCTGGTGGCGAGCGTCCTCGGCGTCGTTGGCCATGGCCTCGGGGATATCGAGGACCTCCCACTCCTCGCCCTTCTCCTCGTCGTTCCAGACCAGGGCCTTCCGCTCCAGGAGGTCGACCACGCCTTGGAACTCGGACTCCGAACCGATGGGCAGCTGGGTGACCGCCGGCAGCGCGTCCAGCCGGTCCCGGATCATCTCGACCGTGCGCTCGAAGTCGGCGCCGATGCGGTCCATCTTGTTGACGAAGCAGAGGCGCGGGACGTGGTACTTGTTGGCCTGGCGCCACACCGTCTCGGTCTGGGGCTCCACGCCGGCCACGGCGTCGAAGACGGCCACCGCGCCGTCGAGCACGCGCAGGGAGCGCTCCACCTCCACGGTGAAGTCCACGTGTCCCGGAGTGTCGATGATGTTGATCCAGTTGTCCTTCCAGCTGCAGGTGGTGGCGGCCGAGGTGATGGTGATGCCGCGCTCCTGCTCCTGGACCATCCAGTCCATGGTGGCGGCGCCCTCGTGCACCTCACCGATCTTGTAGTTGCGACCGGTGTAGTAGAGGATCCGTTCGGTGGTCGTGGTCTTGCCCGCGTCGATGTGGGCCATGATCCCGATGTTTCGGGTCTTGGCCAGGGGGAAATCGCGAGTCGGGGGGGCGTCAGCCATGGTGCGGAATGTTCCTTATGAAGAAGA
>DASZJQ010000083.1:0-1928 GCA_035947875.1 Acidimicrobiales bacterium | reverse complement strand
GGTGTGGTCGATCGAGATCGGGGTGATGACCGCCACCACGCCGTCCGCGACGTTGGTGCAGTCGAGCCTGCCGCCCACCCCGACCTCCAGCACGACCACGTCGACCGGCGTGTCGGCGAAGATCGCGAAGGCCATCCCGGTAAGCACCTCGAAGAAGGACATCGCGGCCGGGTGCCGCTCGTCCACCAGCCGAACGTACGGGAGGATCTCGTCGTAGGCCTCGACGAACCGTTCGGCCGAGACCGGCGCGCCGTCCACTACGATCCGCTCCCTGATCGAGACCAGGTGCGGACTGGTGAAGCGGCCCGTGCGCAGCCCGCGGCTGCGCAGCAGCGCGTCCGTCATCCGGGCGGTCGAGGTTTTCCCGTTGGTACCGGTGATGTGAATGACCGGGCACGCCCGCTGCGGATCACCGAGCAGCCCGACGAGCTCGGCCATCCGGTCCAGGGCGAGGTCCACGGAATGTTCGGGCCGACGGGAGATGATCTCTCGCTCGACCTCGCGCATCCGCGCTTCGATATCCATCGCACCAGCCTACTTGCGGGCGGGTGATGGGGGTGGGGGGCCTGGTTGCGGGCGGGTGATGGGGGTGGGGGGCCTGGTTGCGGGCGGGAGGTGCGGGTGGGGACCTGCCTGCAGGCGGGGGAGCGGGTGGGGTGGCTGCTTGCGCGGGTAGAGAGGGTCAGATCGAGGCGAGGCGCTGCTCCAGGCGGGCGATGTCGGCCTGGGCGGTCTCGAGGCGCTGGCGGGTCTTGTCGACCACCGCGGCGGGTGCCTTGGCGGTGAAGTCGGCGTTGGCCAGCTTCCGCTCCGCCTGCTCGGCCTCGGCTCGCGCCGCCGCGAGATCCTTCTCCATGCGACGGCGCTCGGCCGCGACGTCGATGACGCCGGCCACGTCGAGTTCGGCGGTGATGCCCTCGATCTCGATCGACGCCGAGGCAGTGAAGCCTTCGGCAGCGGGGTCTACGGTATCGAGCCGCAGCAGCGACCGGATCTGCGCCTCGTGCCCGGCCAACGGCGTGGCCTCGATGCCGACCAGCCGGGCCGCCACCCGCTGGCTGGGCCGCAGACCCTGATCCGAACGGAACCGGCGGATCTCGGTCACCAGCCGCATTATCGAGGAGATCTCCGCCTCGGCCGCGCGGTCGGCGAACGCGAACGTCGGCCAGGCCGACACCATGACCGAGTCCTCGCCGGTCAAGGCGGTCCACAGCTCCTCGGTGACGAACGGCATGACCGGGTGCAGCAGCCGCAGCAACTGGTCCAGCACGAAGCCGAGCACCTGCCGGGTCGTCTCCGCGACGGCCTCATCACCCGAGGACAGCGGCACCTTGGCCAGCTCCAGGTACCAGTCGCAGACCTCGTCCCAGGCGAAGTGGTATAGCACGTCGCAGATCTTGCCGAACTCGAACGCCTCGAACAGCTGGTCGGTCTCGGCGATCACCGCGGACAGCCGGGACAGGATCCAGCGGTCCGGCACCGAGAAGGCAGCCGGGTCGGGAGCGGAGGCCGGCACATGCGCTCCGTTGAGGAGGGCGAACCGGACGGCGTTCCACAGCTTGTTGCAGAAGTTGCGGGATCCCGCGGCCCACTCCTCGCTGATGGCGATGTCGCCGCCCGGGTTGGCCCCGCGGGCCAGGGTGAACCTGGTCGCGTCGGCGCCGAACCTGTCCATCCAGTCCAGCGGGTCCACCGTGTTCCCGCGCGACTTGGACATCTTCTTGCCGAACTGGTCGCGGACCAGGCCGTGAAAGGCCACCACGCGGAACGGCACCGCGTCGGCCGGCGCCTTGTCGCGCATCGCGTACAGGCCGAACATCATCATCCGGGCGACCCAGAAGAACAAAAGGTCATGCCCGGTGACCAGCACGCTAGTCGGGTAGAAGGTGCGCAGGTCGGCCGTATCCTCGGGCCAGCCCAGGGTGGAG
>DASZJQ010000082.1:0-3456 GCA_035947875.1 Acidimicrobiales bacterium | reverse complement strand
GTTGGTGCGACGAGCAGCAGACGAGCAAGGAGCTTCCATGGTCGTGGCCGTACCTGCACTTCCCCTGACCCCCGCGCCCGGCCGGATGTACGTCGACTTCGAGGAGAGGCTCGACTTCGGCCGGCTGCGCCAGTACCGCCTCGACCGCGCCAAAGCCGCTATGGAAAAGGCCGGGCTGGGCGCGCTGCTGGTCTTCGACAACAACAACATCAGGTACCTGACCGGCGTCGCCATCGGCGAGTGGACCAGGGACAAGCTGTGCCGTTACGCGCTGTACACCCGCACCGGCGAGCTGGTCCTGTGGGACTTCGGCTCGGCCGCGGTGCACCACCGGATGTACTGCCCGTGGCTGAAGCCGGAGAACTGCATCGCCTCCTACACCACCATGCGCGGCGCCGCCCCGCCCGGCTCCGGGCTCACGCAGAAGCAGGTCGCGGAGATCAAGGATCGGCTCACTAACGCGGGCGTCGCAAACGAACCCATCGGCGTGGACTGGGCCGAGATCCCCACCTTCTTCGAGCTGCAAAAACAAGGCGTGGAAATCAGGGACGGCCAGCAGGTGATGCTGGACGCCCGGGAGATCAAATCCCGGGACGAGATCACCCTGCTGTCCACCGCCGCCGCCCTGGTCGACGGCACCTACCAGGACATCGCCGCCGCGCTCAAGCCCGGCGTACGGGAGAACGAGATCGTCGCCCTGGCCAACAAGCGGCTGTACGAGATGGGCTCCGACGACGTGGAGAGCATCAACGCGGTGTCCGGCGAGCGGTGCAACCCGCACCCGCACAACTTCTCCGATCGCATGATCCGCCCCGGTGAGCAGGCCTTCTTCGACATCATGCACTCCTACAACGGCTACCGGACCTGCTACTACCGCTGCTTCGCGGTCGGCTGGGCCACCGAGTCGCAAAAGGACGCGTACAAGCGGGCCCGCGAGTGGATCGACGTCGCCATCGACATGATCAAGCCCGGCGTGTCCACCGACCAGGTGGCCCGGCTCTGGCCGACCGCCGAAGAGATCGGGCTGGCCGACGAGAAGACCGCCTTCGGCCTGGAGTTCGGGCACGGGCTCGGGCTGGCCCTGCACGAACGCCCGATCATCTCCCGCCTCACCTCGCTCGACGCACCCCTGGAGATCAAGGAGGGCATGGTCTTCGCCCTGGAGACCTACTGCCCGGCCACCGACGGGCACTCGGCGGCCCGGATCGAGGAAGAGGTCGTGGTCGGGCCGACCGGGGTCGACATCCTGACCAAGTTCCCGGCCCAGGACCTGTACGTCACGAACCCATACTGACAAAGGCGGTCACGTGCCAGACATAGACGAGACCACCGCGCTCGAGATGTACCGGAAGATGATCGAACTCCGGCTGTTCGAGAAGCGCGCGCACGACCTGTTCCTGCAGAACCTGGTCAAGGGGACGACGCACCTCGGCACCGGCCAGGAGGCGGTCGCGGCTGGCGTGTCGCAGGCGATGAACGCCGACGACTACACGTTCACCACCTACCGCGGCCACAACCACGTGCTGGCCCGCGGGACCCCGATGACCCCGGTGATGGCCGAACTGCTCGGCCGCGAGAACGGCCTCATGCACGGCAAGGGCGGCTCGATGCACCTGCTCGACGTCTCGCACGGCATCCTCGGCGCCTACGCGATCATCGGTGCCCAGCTGGTCATCGCCAACGGCGCGGCCTGGTCGGCCCTGTACCGGGGCACCAAGCAGGTCACGGTCTGCTTCATGGGCGACGGCGCGACCAACATCGGCGCCTTCCACGAGGCGCTCAACCTGGCCGCGGTCTGGCACCTGCCGGTGGTCTTCATCTGCGAGAACAACCAGTACATGGAGTACACGGCGATCGGTACGGTGACCGCGGTGCCCCGGCCCGCCGCCGACCGCGCCGCCGCCTACGGGCTCGACCCGGTGGTGGTCGACGGCAACGACGTCGAGGCGGTCTACGAGGTGGCCCAGGCCGCGATCGGGCGCGCCCGCGACGGCGGCGGCCCGAGCCTGATCGAGGCGCTCACCTACCGGCACGGCGGCCACTCCCGCGCCGACCCGGGCAAGTACCGGCCCGACGAGGAAGTCAAGGCGTGGCTGGCCCGGGATCCGCTGCCCGCCTACCGTAAGGTCCTCATCGGCCGCGGCGTCGACGAGGCCACCCTGGACGCGATCGACAAGAACGCCAAGGACGAGGTGGATCGCGCCACCGAGGAGGCCAAGGCGGGCCCCGAGCCCAGCGTCGAGACGGCCGCGACCAACGTGTGGGCCGACGGCGGCCACGCCTGGAGGAACTGATGACCGACGTGGTCATGCCCCGGATGGGCGAGACGGTCGACGAGGGCACCGTGAACGAGTGGTTCAAGCAGGTCGGCGACCAGGTCACCGAGGGCGAGCCGCTGCTCGAGATCGGCACCGACAAGGTCGACACCGAGATCCCGGCCCCCGTCACCGGCGTGCTGGCCGAGATCCGCGTCGCCCAAGGCGAGACCGTCCCGGTGGCCACCATCATCGCCGTCATCACGTAAAACCCAAATTTGACCGAACGGAGCTGTGGTGGGAGTTATCACTTACCGCGAGGCGGTCGCGTGGGGTATCGCGCAGGAGATGCGGCGGGACCCCAACGTGGTACTCCTCGGCGAGGACGTGGCGGCGGCCGGCGGGGTGTTCAAGACGACGGTCGGCCTGCTCGAGGAGTTCGGCCCGCAGCGCGTCCGTGACACCCCGATCAGCGAGCAGGCCATCCTCGGCGCCGCGGTGGGCGCGGCCATGACCGGCCTGCGCCCGATCGCGGAGATCATGTTCAGCGACTTCTTCGCGGTCTGCTGGGACCTGCTCGCCAACGAGATGGCCAAGATCAGGTACATGTCGGATGGCCAGCTGGCGCTGCCCCTGGTCGTCCGCTGCGCCAACGGGGCCGGGGTGCGGTTCGGGGCCCAGCATTCGCAGTCGGTGGAGAACTGGGCCATGGCCGTGCCAGGCCTGAAGGTCGTCGCCCCCTCCAACGCGCGCGACGTGGTGGGGCTCATGGCCGCGGCCGTCCGCGACCCCGATCCCGTCGTGTTCTTCGAGCACAAGGGCCTGATGGCGAGCAAGGGCGAAGTGCCCGACGGCGAGGTGGTCGACGTGCTCGGCCAGGCCAAGGTGCTGCGGCATGGCCGGGACGCGACGATCCTCGCGCTGGCCGCCATGGTCCCGCGGTCGCTGGCGGCGGCCGAGCGGCTGGCCGCCGAGCACGGCATCGAAGCCACGGTCGTGGACCTTCGGACGCTGGTGCCGCTGGACACGCGGACGATCCTCGCCGAGGTGAGCAACACCGGCCGGCTGTTCACGGTCGAGGAGAACCCGCGGCTGTGCGGCTGGGGGGCGGAGATCGCGTCGATCGTCGCCGAGGAGTGTCTGTTCGACCTCGATGGTCCGGTGGTCCGGGTCACCACCCCGCACGTGCCGCTCCCGGCCG
>DASZJQ010000081.1:0-35435 GCA_035947875.1 Acidimicrobiales bacterium | reverse complement strand
TAGGCATCGCCCGGCGCCCCGGCCGGGAGGTACTGGACCGATCCGCCGGCGGCGAAGAGGTTGGGCGGTCCAGCCCAGTTGTTGGTCACGTTGTAGCCGTAGGTCGGGGTCTTCGATTCCACGAAGATGTTGGGCGAGAAGAAGGCGGTGGCCACGCCGGTCACGGCGAACACGTGGTCCTGGTTGATCAAGGTGTTGGCCAGCTGGGTGAACTGGCTGGGGTTCCCGCCGTCGTCGAGGGTGTACTTCAGGTTGATCTGGCGGCCGTTGATCCCACCCTGGGCGTTGATGTACTTGAAGTAGCCCTCCTCGCCGTAGATCAGCGACGAGAAGTTCGACGAGATCGGTCCGGTCTGCGTCGAGATGGTGCCCACCGTGATCGAGTTCGAGGTCACCCCGGGCGCCGGAGTGGCCGTAGCGGCGCCGGCGCTCCCGCCCACGCCGCCCAACGAGACGACCGCGGCGGCGAAAGCCGCTCCGGCCATTGCGACCTTGGCCGCCATCCCTGTGCTGTACCTGTTTCGCATGCTGCCCCCCCAAGTCAGTAGGTGCATCGCATCCCCCCCGGGATGCCGGTCACTGTAGCGGTCCGCACCCGCTCACATGAAGCGCCCGCCCCGCCCAGCCCAATGTGACTCAATGAGGGTGGGTTCCCGGCGATCTCGTTAGGATCAGGGCCATGGCAGCAGTCGTCCTACGTGGGCCTGCGAACACCGAGCCCGAGTCGATTGTCGGTCCCTTTCCGACGATGGAGGAGGCCGAAGGGTGGGCACGGGCGCACCTGAGGCAAGGCGGGTACTGCGTCGCCCAGGCGCTGAGCGCTCCCGACGCCGTCGAGCTCAATCACCCAGGGTGAGTTCGTGACGGCTGCTCCATGTGCCCCGATGCCCGTGGTGTCTCGACCATGGCCGTGCCGCCGTAGGGCCGTATGGCCGTGCCGCCGCACTCCTCTCGCTCAGAGCACCTCGTCGATCGCCTGACGCAGGAGACGCGCCGCGGCCAACGGATCGGTGGCCTCGGTCAGATACCGCACCACGACGAAGTGTCGGGCCCCGGCGTGGGCCAGTACGGGGACCCGCTCTGGAGTGACTCCTCCGGTGACGAACACCGGCACGACCGAGCGCTCCGAGGCCAGCCGGACGTAGTCGAGTCCAGTGCCCGGACGTCCGGGCTTGGTCGGTGTGGCTTCGACCGGTCCGGCAGAGATGTAGGACACCTCGCCCCATGGGGCACCAGCCAGATCATCGGCGCCATGGGTCGAGAGCCCGACGAGGGCGTCGGGTCCGAGAATCCGCCGGGCCAGGGGTACCGGCGCGTCATCCTGGCCCACATGGACGCCATCGGCGCCAACTTCGAGGGCAAGGTCGGGTCGATCGTTGAGAATGAAGGGCACGCCTGCTTCGGCACACACGTGTCGAACCAGTCGGGCACGTACCAGGAGCGGCTTGGCGTCCAGCTGCTTCTCTCGCAACTGGACGATGTCCACCCCTCCGGCGATACAGGCCGACACGAATTCACCGAGATCGGGTCGGTCCGGAGTGCAGAGGTAGAGGTGGCAGTCCGCGACGGCGCGGGGTGGCGTCACGCCTTGGTTGGACCCTTGGCCTTCGCCTTGACTGGACCCTTCGCCGTCGCCGTCGCCGTCGCCGTCACCTTCGCTTTCGCTTTCGCCTTCATGGCCTGCTTGTGCGCGCGGACCTGGCCCAAACTCTCGGCGTCGGTGATGTCGGCAATGGAGAAGAAGGTGTTCTCGTCGCCGAATGGCTTGGTGGCCGCTCGCCAGCCCTCGGGCTGCACGCCGAGCTGTTTGCCCAACAGCGCGGCGAAGATGCGCGCCTTCTGTGCGCCGAACCCGGGCAGCGCGGTCAACCGCTTGATGAGGTCCTTCCCGTCAGCCGGATTCTTCCAGAGCGAATCGGCCTTCCCGCCGTATTCATCGGCGACGATGCGGCACACGGCCTGGACCCTCCCGGC
Organism: Acidimicrobiales bacterium; assembly: GCA_035947875.1. Lineage (GTDB taxonomy): Bacteria > Actinomycetota > Acidimicrobiia > Acidimicrobiales > RAAP-2 > Bog-473. Next base: position 33,461 of record DASZJQ010000081.1, on the reverse strand, counting down.
CATCGAGCCCGGGAAGCGGTGCAGCGCGGGCGTCTCCTTGAAGAGCGAGGCGAACTTCTCCGGGTCCATGGACGCGATCGTCGCTGCGTCGAGCGGAGCGCCCATGCGGCGGGCCAGTTCCGACGGGCCCCAGAAGGCGCGCTCCATCGGAATTTGCTGGTCGAGCACCATCCCGATGAGCAGGGCCAGCGGGTCACGGCTCAGCAGTGCGTCAGCGTCCTTGTCTCCGGTCAGGTGTATCGCTGCTTTTGCCATCTTCCGATCTTGGCACGCCGGTCCAGGGTACGGACGTGCCCTCCCACCTCGGGCAGGGCAGAATCAGCCCATGCACATCCCGGCCAAGGTCGACTACGGCATTCGAGCGCTGCTGGCCCTGGCCGCGGCCGGTACCCCGCAGACGGCCGAGTACCTGGCCGGAGAACAGGGACTTCCCCCACGCTTCCTGGGGGCGATTCTGGCCGACCTCCGGCGATCTGGGATCGTGGCCAGCCAGCGGGGCGCTGAAGGGGGGTACCGCTTGGCCCGGCCAGCCAAGGAGATCTCCATGGCCGACGTCATCCGGGCGCTCGATGGCCCGCTGGCCGAGGTGCGCGGCTACCGGCCCGAGATGACCAACTACAAGGGCGCGGCCGAGAACCTGCAGCAGGTCTGGGTGGCCGTGCGGGCCAGTCTGCGCTCGGTGCTCGAAAAGGTGACCCTGGCCGACGTGATCGCCGGCACCCTGCCCGCGCACGTCCGGAAATTGACCGAAAACCCCGACGCCTGGGTGGCCCACTAGGGGGATGGGCGACGCCGAGGCGCCGACCGGTGCTCTGTGGCTGGTGGTGTCCGAAGACGACTACCTCTGGTACGTCGACCTGGCCCTCGATGAAATGGTGGCCATCGTCAACGGCCTGGGTGACAGCGCCGCCAACCGGCGACCCGACCTGGCTGGAGCCAACTCGCCGTACGCCATCCTCACCCACTGCCTCGGCGTCCTGGAGTTCTGGGGCGGGTTGATGGTGGCGGAACGGGCCATCACCCGTGATCGAGACGCGGAATTCGAGTCTCAGGGAGCGGTGATCGACCTGGCCCAGCGCGCCGCCACTGCCCGGCGTCAACTGGCCGCGGACATCTCGGGCTTCGATGCGTCGGCCGCGCCTCCGCAGGTCCTGCCCCCCGAAGACGCCGACCTGCCCTACGCCAAGTCGAAGGGAGGCGTGCTGCTCCACGTGCTGGAGGAGCTGCTCCAGCATCTGGGCCAGATGGAGCTCTCCCGCGACGTGTTGCTCTCGGAAGGGTGAGCGGAGCTACCTCAGATCAGAAACGGTGCCGCCCGCTCGCCGTCGATCTTCAACTCACCCATGGCCTCCTTCACCAGGGCAGCTTCGACCTGACCAGCGCGGGCCAATTCGCTGAGCACGGTCACCACGAGGTGTGCGGTGTCGACTTCGAAGTGGCTGCGCAGCGCGTCCCGGGCATCCGAGCGACCGAACCCGTCGGTGCCGAGCGAGGTGTAGGGGCGATCGATGAAGCGGGCCACCTGGTCCGGCACCGACCGCACGTAGTCGGTGATGGCCACCACGGGCTCGGGTCCCGAACCCAACGCTTCGGTCACGATGGCCGGCCGTACCTCCGCTCCGGCATGCAGCCGGCTCCACCGCTCGGCATCCAACGCATCGGTGCGCAGGTTGTTCCACGACGTCACCGCCCACGTGTCGACGGCCACGCCCCATCGGCTGGCCAACATCTCCTGGGCTTCTTGGGCCATGCGCCACATCGGGCCGGAGAAGCACACGCTGGCCCGTACCGACCCCTTCACCTTCGGTGCCGGACTGAATTGGTAGATACCCTCGACGATGCCCCGTCGGATCGCCTCGCCGCCCTTGCCTGCGGGCAGAGCGGGCATGGGGTAGTTCTCGTTGTAGAGGGTGAGGTACCAGAAGCGGTCCTCGGGTTCGGGGCCCAAGATGCGCGTGATGGCGTCCTGCATGATCACCGCCACCTCGTAGGCGAATGACGCGTCGTAAACCATGGCTGCGGGATTGACCGAAGCCAGGAGCGGCGACTGCCCGTCGTCGTGCTGGAGGCCCTCGCCCTGCAGCGTGGTGCGGCCGGCCGTGCATCCGGCCAGGATCCCCCGCCCCCGCATGTCGCCGAGTGCCCAGGTCAGGTCGCCCACCCGCTGAAAGCCGAACATCGAATAGAACAGGAACACCGGGAGCATCGGCTGCCCCCAGGTGGCGTAGGCGGTGGAGAGGGCGGTGAAGGCAGCCAGTGCGCCGGCTTCGGTGATCCCCTCCTGGAGGACCTGGCCCGAAGTGCTCTCGGCGTAATGCAACGGCAGGTCGGCGTCGACCGGGACATAGTGCTGCCCCTCGGGGGCGTAGATCTGCGCCTCGGCGATGATCGGCTCGAGGCCAAACGTGCGGGCTTCGTCCGACACGATGGGGGCCACCAACTGGCCCATGGTGGGGTCGCGCACGAGGTTGCGCAGGAGTCGGGCGAAGGCCATGGTGGTCGAGACCGACTGTTTGCCCGAGCCCGAGGCAAACTCCTCGAAGACCTTGTCGTCGGGCAGGAGATGACGGTTCGGGCGCACCACTCTCGTCGGCACCGGGCCGGCCAGCACACGGCCACGGGCGCGCAGGTACTCCATGGCGTCGGACCCCTCGGCGGGCCGCACATAGGGCGGGTCACCCTCCAGGGCGGCGTCTGGAATGTCGTCGGTCAGATACAGCCGATCCCGCAAGGCCCGCAGTTGGGGCTTGGTCATCTTCTTGATCTGATGAGTGGCGTTGCGGGATTCAATCTCGGGACCCAGTGTCCAACCCTTGATCGTCTTGGCCAGGATCACGGTGGGTGCGCCCCGCTGTTCGGTGGCCAGCTTGTAGGCGGCGTAGAGCTTGTGATAATCGTGCCCGCCCCGGGGGAGCGAGACCAGGTCGTCGTCGCTCAGGTCATCGACCAGTTTGCGCAGCCGCGGATCGGGGCCGAAGAAGTGCTCGCGTATATACGCCCCGGATTCGACGGCCAGCTTCTGGTACTCGCCGTCCACCGTGGTGTTCATGCGGTCGAGCAGGACACCATCGACGTCCCGGGCCAGGAGGGCATCCCATCGGGATCCCCAGATCACCTTGATCACATTCCACCCGGCGCCTCGATACACCGCCTCGAGCTCCTGGATGATCTTCCCGTTCCCGCGGACCGGCCCGTCCAGCCGCTGCAGGTTGCAGTTGACGACGAAGATCAGGTTGTCGAGATGTTCGCGACCGGCCACACCCAGGGCGCCGATCGACTCCGGCTCGTCCATCTCGCCGTCACCGACGAAGCACCAGACGCGGCTGGCGCTGGTGTCGACCAGGTGGCGCTGGTTCAGATAGCGGTTGACGTGCGCCTGGTAGATGGCGTTGATCGGTCCCAGGCCCATGGAAACGGTGGGGAACTCCCAAAAGTCGGGCAGCGAACGGGGGTGGGGGTAACTGGGCAGGCCATCGCCAGCCACTTCGTGACGGAAGTTGTCCAGCTGGGTCTCGGTCAACCGCCCCTCGAGGAACGCCCGCGCGTAGATACCCGGCGAGGCGTGTCCCTGGATGAACACCTGATCCCCGAACCCGCCGTCGGCCTTGCCCCGGAAGAAGTGGTTGAACCCGACTTCGTAGAGCGCGGCGGAGCTGGCGTAGGTCGAGAGGTGGCCACCGATGCCCTCGGTGCGGGTGTTGGCCCGCACGACCATGGCGGCGGCGTTCCAACGGATGTAGGCCCGGATCCGCCGTTCCTGGTACTCGTCGCCGGGAAACCACGGCTCGTCTTCGGCGGCGATGGTGTTGACGTAGGGAGTGGAAACGGTGGCGGGGAAGTCGACCTGCTTGGTCCGGGCCCGCTCCAGCAACTTCATGAGGAGATAGCGGGCGCGGGCTCGGCCACGTGAGTCGACGATGGCATCGAACGAGTCGAGCCACTCCTGAGTCTCGCCCGGATCCGTGTCGGGAACCTGGTGGCCGATCCCGTCAAAGAGCATGGTCCCACCGTATCGGGGGCACGGTCCGGGTCGTGACCGCCGGTCCCGGGTGTTACACATGGGGCCATGGACGCCGACCGCCCCGTGATCACCGTGTACACCGACGGCGCATGTCGGGGGAATCCGGGGCGCGGGGGATGGGCCTGGGCCGTCCCCGGCGGGCGCTTCGCCAGCGGTTCCGAACCCGCCACCACCAACCAGCGCATGGAGATCACAGCGGCACTCGAAGCGTTGCGAACGCTGACGGCCGACGGGGCGTCTGACGTGGATGTGGTGAGCGATTCGACCTACGTCGTCAACTGCTTCAAGGATCGGTGGTGGCAGGGATGGCAGCGCCGCAACTGGAAGAACTCCCAGAACAAACCGGTCGCCAACCGCGACCTGTGGGAACCGCTCATCGAGCTGGCGGTGAGCTCGGAATCGAATGTCACCTGGCGCTGGGTCAAGGGGCATTCGGGTGACCCATGGAACGACCGGGTCGACGAGCTGGCCACCATCGCCGCCGACCGAGGCCGGGGCGAGACCGGAGACGCCGGATAGAGCCTGAGCGGGTCCTTTCACGGGACTGATCCCGCATTTGGCAGGCCAGAGGACCGGTAGGCTCCACGGCTGTACACGCAGATTCGCTGGCCTCGCGCTCGGAGCTGTTCGGGGAGGAACCGGCCGCGCGGTGGGCTGACAGAAAGCAGGCATCGCCGTGAGCGCTGAGGACGAATTCGACATCGTCGTCATAGGTGGGGGCCCGGGCGGCTATGCCACTGCGCTCTATGGAGCCGCCGCCGGCCTCTCCGTCGCCATTGTCGAGCGGGACAAGGTCGGTGGCACGTGCCTCCACCGGGGCTGCGTGCCGGCCAAGGAATTTCTCGAGACGGCGACGGTCAACCGAACCGTCGGTTCGGCCGGCCAGTTCGGTATCAACGTGCCCGACGCCGTGCTTGAGTTCTCGGTCAGCCAGGACCGCAAGAACAGCGTGGTCGACAAGCTCTTCAAGGGACTGGCCGGGCTGCTGAAGGGACGCAAGGTCACCATCCTCTCGGGCACCGGTACTCTCGAGGCCGACCGGCGGGTTCGGGTTGTCGACGGTGAGGATGCCGGTCGCGTCGTCGTGGGTCGCAATGTGGTCCTGGCCGCCGGTTCTGTGCCCCGCACCCTCCCCGGTCTCGAGGTCGACGGCAAGTGGGTCGTGACCTCGGATGAGTTCTTGGATCTGAAGGAACTGCCGGCCTCGGTGGCCGTGATCGGTGGTGGAGCGATCGGTTGTGAGTTCGCCTCCCTCCTCTCCGACCTTGGCTCAAAGGTCACCGTGCTCGAGGCACTTCCCTCGATCCTGCCCGGGTGCGACGACGACATGGCTCGCGTGGTGGCCCGGTCCTTCAAGAAGCGGGGCATCGACGTCGTGACCGGCGTGCAGGTCGAGGGTCACACGCCGTCCACCGACGGCAACGTGACCGTCGTTCGAGCCGGCGAGCAGACGTTCGAAGTCGAGCTCATCGTGGTGTCGGTCGGCCGCCGTCCCCGCACCGAAGGGCTGGTGACCGAGGGAGTGGCGGTTGAGGTGGACGACAGGGGATTCGTCGTGGCCGACGAGTACCAGCGCACGGCTGAGAACGGCGTCTGGGCCGCCGGGGACGTGGTGGCCGGAACTCCGCAGTTGGCCCACGTCGGCTTTGCCGAGGCCATTGTGGCGGTCAAGGGGATGCTGGGCGAGGCGGTGGTCCCGGTCGAGTACTCCCGCGTCCCCTGGGCCATCTACTGCCATCCGGAAGTGGCCTATTGCGGCCTGACCGAGTCACAGGCGAAGGAAAAGGGCATCGACGTGGTGGTGAAGAAGGATCCCTTTGGCGGCAACAGCCGGGCCCAGATCATCGGCGACACCGAAGGCATGGTGAAGATCGTGGCGGAGAAACGGCCCGACGGCTCGGCCGGTCAGGTCCTCGGGGTCCACATGGCCGGTCCCTGGGTGACCGAACAACTCGGAGCCGGCTACCTGGCCGTGAATTGGGAGGCCCTACCCGAAGAAGTGGCATATTTCATTCAGCCGCACCCATCTCTGTCCGAGTCATTTGGCGAGACGATGCTGGCTTTGACCGGTAGGGGGCTCCACCTTGGCTGATGTCCTGATGCCCCAACTCGGCGAGACGGTGACCGAAGGAACGGTCACCAAATGGATGAAGTCGGTGGGCGACACCGTCACCCGGGACGAACCGCTCTTCGAGGTGTCGACCGACAAGGTTGACTCAGAGGTCCCCTCGCCAGCGGCGGGGGTCCTGACCGAAATCCTCGTCCCCGAGGGCGACACCGTCGAGGTCGGTGTGGTCCTGGCCAAAATCGGGGGCGATGCCGGAGGCGAGCCGGCTGGACCGGCCGAGACTCCCGCCCCGCCGGTCCAGGCGCCTGCGCCGGAAGCGACGCCTTCGCGAGCGGCCGCCCCGCCCCCGCCGTCTCCTTCAACTCCGGCACCCGCGACGGCACCCGGTACAGCACCCTCGACGGCGCCAGCGCCAGCGCCTGCGCCAGCGCCCCAACCGGCACCGCCACCACCGGCCGCAGCCGAGAATGGGCCTGAACCGCTGGTGCTCTCTCCGGTTGTGCGCAAACTCCTGACCGAAAACGGGATCAGCGCGGCGAATGTGACGGGCACCGGGGTGGGCGGTCGAATCACCCGCGAGGACGTTTTGAAGGTGGTCGACGCCAACCACGCTCCGGGATCGCCGCCGTCCCCGCCCTCGACTCCGGCGTCAACCCCGTCTCCGGCGTCAACCCCGACCTCAGCACCAGCTCCGGCTCCGCGCCTTGCCCCCGTCACCCCGACACCTGTGGTGCTGGGCTCCGGCGATCAGATCGTGCCGTTCTCGAACATGCGTCGCCGCACGGCCGAGCACATGGTCCGGTCCAAGTCCACTTCGCCACATGCCTTCATCGCCTACGAGACGGACTTCGAGAATGTCGAGCGAGTGCGCAAGGCGTGGGGGGAGCGGTTCAAGACGGAGGAGGGTTTCTCCCTGACGTACCTGCCCTTCGTCGCTCGGGCGGCCGTCGAAGCGATGCGAGACTTTCCGCTCCTCAATGCGTCGGTGGGGGACGACTCCTTGGTGGTGCATCCCGAGGTGAACTTGGGCATTGCCGTTGACCTGTCCAACGAGGGATTGATCGTGCCGGTCATCCACCGGGCCGAGGAAGTGACCTTGCGTGGCATCGCTCGAAGAATTCGCGATCTCGCAAGCCGGGCGCGCAACCGCCAGCTCAATGCCGACGACATCGCCGGGGGCACGTTCTCCATCACCAACGACGGTCCCTTCGGCACCTATTTCACCGTGCCCATCATCAACCAGCCCCAGGTGGCCATTTTGGCCACCGACGGCATCGCCCGACGTCCGGTCGTCGTCACCCACGAGGACGGATCCGAGTCGATTGCCATTCATTCCACGGGGATCCTCGGGGTCAGTTGGGACCATCGGGCCGTTGACGGGGCCTACGTCTCGTCTTTCCTGGCCCGGATCGCGGAGCTCCTGGCCGGTCGCGACTGGTCCGCCGAGCTCTAGCGCATCACATGTTGCGTATCCGCTCCCTGGGGACCGTTCCCTACCACGAGGCGTTCGCGCTCCAACACGCGCTGGCCACGGGGACCGAGGACGATTACCTGTTGGTGCTCCAGCATCCCCACGTCTACACGTTGGGCGTGCACGCCGACCGATCGCACGTGCTGACCGATCCCGCCGGCGTCGGAGCCACACTTGAGCAGACCGACCGGGGTGGTGACGTGACCTATCACGGTCCGGGTCAATTGGTGGTCTATCCCATCGTGTCGGTTCCGGGGCACCCTTCCGCCGGACCGGAGCATGTGCACCGCCTGGAGGATCTGGTCATCGCCACCCTGTCGGACGTCGGGTTGCCCGGAGCGTCAAGGTTGGACGGGTACCCAGGCGTGTGGATCGACGCGGACGGTCCCTCACCGCGCAAGATCGCCGCCATCGGTGTCCGCACGATCCGCGGGGTGCCAGGAACCCGGCGCACCCTGCACGGCGTGGCGCTCAACGTGTCGTGCGACCTCGGCATGTTCGCCCACATCGTGCCGTGCGGCATTGCCGATCGTGGTGTCACCTCGCTCCGGGCCGAAGGCCTCGACGTCTCCATGGCGGGGATCGCCGAAGCCCTCATTGCCCGCGCCACCGACATGTTCGGGCAGTCCGGCGTCGATCGCCACGACGTGGTGACGGGCCCGACCAGGCAGACTGTCCAGGTCGCCCCGCCTGAACGACCGCTCATCCGGCGCTTGCGCCAAGCCGGTGTCGAACCCGAAGGGGCGGTGCGCATCGAACAACGCAAGCCGGAATGGCTTCGGGTGCCGGTGCGCATGGGCAAGGGGTACCTCTCGTTGGGCAAGACGGTGCATGACCTGGGTCTGGCCACCGTGTGTGAAGAGGCCGGCTGCCCCAATATCTTCGAGTGCTGGTCCGAGGGCACGGCCACCTTCATGATCAACGGCGAACGGTGCACCCGGGCCTGCGGTTTCTGCCAGGTCGATACCCGCCATCCCCTGCCGCTCCAGCCGGACGAACCCGACCGGGTGGCTCAGGCGATAGAGCGGATGGCGCTGGGCCATGCGGTGGTGACGTGTGTGGCCCGGGACGACCTGGCCGACGGGGGAGCCGGTGCCATGGCGCAGACCATTGCCGCCATTCGTACCCGGACACCGGGAACCACCATCGAGGTACTCATCTCCGACTGCCGCGGTGACGCCGCCTCACTCGAGACGATTTTCGCCGCCCGGCCGGATGTGCTGAATCACAACATCGAAACGGTCGCCCGCTTGCAGCGAGCCGTTCGGCCGTCGGCCGGATACGCCCGCAGCCTGGCCGTCCTGGCCCGGGCCGGTGCCTCGGGCCTGGTCACGAAGTCCGGGCTGATGGTCGGGCTCGGCGAAGACACCGAAGAGGTCATCGCCACCATGGCCGACCTACGGGCCGTCGGCGTCTCCATCATCACGATCGGGCAGTACCTGCGACCCAGTCGCGACCACCTCCCGGTCGCTCGATACTGGAAGCCCGAGGAGTTCGAGCACCTACGCGCCATCGGGGCCGAGCTCGGGGTGCCCCACGTGGAAGCGTCACCGATGACCCGCTCCAGCTACCACGCCCGGGCCGCCGTGTCGGCCGTCAGCCTCGCCCGGCCGTGAACGAGGTCGCGAGGAGCAGCGGCTAAGCGTTCCCTTCCATGCCGGCTTTCCCCTGGCACGCGGTACCCGAGTTTCCAGATGGTGGATGCCGGCGATGTACATCCGGACGACGGCAGGACTCCGGGATCACCGTCCGCGAATTCGTCGGCCACCACACAGGAAGGGGGGTTAGCCCCAGGAGGAAGAGACCCGCTAGCGGCATTCACTTCGTAGAGGGATTTCCTTAGGTTGGGGGCATGGCCAGCGGGACCACGTTCCTGCCGACCAAGCCTGCCGACCAATCTCGCTGACAAGGAGCCCAACATGATCGCTGTGCACGCGCTGACCAAGCGCTACGGCAGCACTCTGGCTGTCGATCACTTGAGCTTCGAGGTGAGCCCCGGGGCGGTGACCGGGTTTCTCGGGCCGAACGGTTCCGGTAAGTCCACGACCATGCGGATGATCATGGGGCTGGACACACCGTCATCGGGGACGGCCTCGGTCAACGGGCAGGCCTACGCCCAGCTCCGATGGCCGCTACGCGAAGTGGGCGCACTCCTTGACGCCAAGGCCTTCCATCCCGGTCGGAGTGCCTACGACCACCTGTGGGGTTTGGCCCTGACCAACGGCATCCCCCGCGCTCGGATCGACGAGGTGCTCGACATGGTCGGGCTGACCGAAGTGGCCCACCAGCGCGCCGGCAAGTACTCGCTCGGCATGGGACAGCGACTGGGTATCGCCGCAGCCCTGCTGGGCGATCCCGGGGTGTTGCTCTTCGATGAGCCCATCAACGGGCTCGATCCGGAAGGCATCCGCTGGGCCCGTTACCTGCTGCGCGACTTGGCCGCCGAGGGGCGGACGGTGCTCGTCTCGAGCCATTTGATCAGCGAGATGTCGCTCACGGCCGAGCGATTGGTGGTCATCGGCCGCGGCACCCTGATCGCCGAGATGAGCGTCTCCGAGTTCACCTCGCAGAGCGCACCGGACACCGTGCGGGTCGTCACGCCGATGACGGAGAGCTTCGTCAATGCGTTGCAGGAGGCCGGGGCGGAGTCCCGGGTGGAGCCGGGCGGGTCGATCGTGGCCACCGGCCTGACGGCAACGGAGATCGGCACGCTGGCGGCCGACCGGGTGCTGACGCTGTACGAGCTGACGCCGCTCCAGGGCTCGCTCGAAGACGCCTTCATGGAGCTCACTCATGATGCGGTCGAATTCCGGACCGCCACCCCGAGCCGATCGAACGGAAAGGTACCGACATGACCGTCGATATGACCGTCCTCCCGTCCCTCGACCACCTCCCAGGCCGGACCGGCATGCGTCAGGTGGTGCGGGCGGAATGGTTCAAGCTGCGCTCGCTCCGCTCGACCACCTGGACGCTCCTGGCCACGGTCTTGGGCAGCCTCGGTGTGACGGTTCTGGCCACCAACAGCGTGCAGCGCCACGGCCCATCGATGGGCTTCGACCCGACCAACCATTCCCTGACGGGCCTGGCTCTGGGCTCGCTCACCATCGGGGTGCTGGGCGTGCTGGCCATCACCGCCGAGTACAGCAGTGGCACCATCCGGTCCACGCTGGCGGCCACACCGCGCCGGCCGGTGCTCTTCGGAGCCAAGGCGATCGTGGTCGGCCTCGTCTCACTGGTGGGGGGCGAGGTCCTGACCTTCGCCTGCTTCGCCATCGGCCAGGGCGTTCTGTCGGGCCGGGCTCCGACGGCCTCCCTGGGCGATCCGGGGGTACTGCGCGCCCTGGTGCTCACCGGGGCCTACCTGGCCCTGCTGGGTCTGTTTGGCCTCGCCCTCGGGGTGATCATCAGGCACACGGCCGGGGCCATCGCCACCTACGTCGGGGTCATCTTCCTGATTCCCATTTTCCTCCAACCGCTGTCGTCGAGCGGCAACCCTGGTCGCTTCGCCCCCGAGCAGATGCTCGCCAACTCCGTGGCCGCCGTGGTGCCCCAATCCGGTCAGGTCACCGCTCCGCTCGCGTGCCTGCTCATGGTCGCGTACTGCGCCGTGGTGCTGGCGGCGGCAATGATGCTCCTCAGGGCACGGGACGCGTGACCGCGGGAGAGGCCGGTGGCACCCAGACCCCAATTCGGGCATTGTTCAAGGAGATGGTGACCGTCTTTACGGAAGAGCGCGCCCCGCGCCTCAAGGAGATTGCCCGGGTGATCTGGCGTGAGCCGTTCGCTCGGAGGACGTGGTCAGAATTCTCATTCCTCGTCATCGGGGCCATGTTGGCGGGCCTCGGTCTCAGCTTCATCATCGTCACCTTAGGAGTGGGGCTGGTCCTGGCCATCACCTTCTTCGGGTTGGGCATCATTGCCGCGGCGGTCCGGGGTGCCAGGGGAATCGGCGGGTGGCATCGTCAACTGGCTCGCAATCTGCTGGGGGAGGAGATCGAAGACCCCGAGCCGTTCGCCTCCCGCCCGGGCTTTCTGGGCTGGCTGCAAACGGCACTGCGCGACCGCACCGGCTGGCGGTCCATGGCCTACCTGGTGATCAAGTTCCCCTTGGCCATCCTGGGCATCCTGACCGCATTCAGCATGTGGTGGGACGCCTTCTTCTGTCTGGTCTTCCCGATCTGGGGAGGGAACGGGAACAGCCCCGCCGTCTTCGGGCTGCCCGTCGCCATCTTCGGATCGGGGTTCTTCTCCGGTGACCAGACCGGGTTCTTTCACAGCCTGGCGATTTTCCTCGTCGGTATCCTGCTGTTCTTTGCCGCGCCGTGGGTCGTGCGGACGGTGGTCTATCTGGACCGCCGCGTCATGCGAGTGTTGCTCTCCCCCGACGCCCTGGCCGCTCGGGTCCGCTCGCTGGAGCTGGCTCGGGCGCAGACCGTCGATACGTCTGCCGCCACCTTGCGGCGCATTGAACGAGATCTGCACGACGGGACCCAAGCCCAACTGGTGGCCTTGGCCATGCGCCTCGGCATGGCCAAGGAGAAACTCGAAGACCCCGAGCATGTCGACCTCGATCAGGTCCGTCGGCTGGTGGATGACGCCCATCACGGGGCCAAAGAGGCCATTTTGGAATTGCGCGATCTGGCCCGCGGCATACATCCACCGGCCCTCGACATCGGGCTGGAGGGCGCACTGTCCACCCTGGCGGCGCGCTGTACGGTGCCGACCGAGATCACCCTCACGCTCGATCATCGACCAACGCCGGCCATAGAGTCCATCGCCTACTTCTGTGTGGCCGAGCTCCTGGCCAACGTCGCGCAACACGCCCAGGCGTCGCGGGCACGGATCATCTGCACCGAGGACGGCGGGTGGTTGCGAACTGTCGTACGCGACGACGGGAGGGGAGGGGCGCAGTTGTCCTGCCTCGGCTCGTCCTCGAGTGGGTTGGCCGGCCTCACCGACCGTGTGCACGCCGTCGACGGTCGCCTGAGCATCGTGAGCCCGCCGGATGGGCCTACGGTGGTCACCGTGGACCTCCCGCTGCACGTCTGAATGAGCGCACCGTTTCGGGTCGTCATCGCCGAGGACTCGGTCATCCTGCGGGACGGACTGGTCCAACTCCTGGTCGATCGCGGTTTCAGCATCACCGGTGCCTTCGGTGAAGCTGAGGCCCTGCGTCGGTCCATCGAGCAGGATCGTCCCGATGTGGCTGTTATCGACATCCGCATGCCACCGACCTTCACCGACGAAGGGTTGCGCGCCGCCCTCGAATTGCGGCGACACCACCAAGGCTTGGGCATCCTGCTGTTCTCGCAGTACATCGAAACCCGCTACGCGGCCGAGCTGCTGGCCGACAACGCGGCCGGGATCGGCTATCTCCTCAAGGATCGGGTGGCCGACGTCAGCGACTTCGTCGAAGCCTTGGTGCGAGTCGCGTCGGGCGGCACGGCGCTGGACCCCGAAGTGGTCACCCAACTCTTGGGGGCCTCCCGGCACGCCGACTCGATCTCCGTGCTGAGTGCCCGGGAGCGGGAGGTGCTCTCCCGCATGGCGGAAGGTCGATCCAACGGGGCCATCGCCGCCCAGCTGGTGATATCCGAGGGTGCGGTCGAAAAGCATGTGGCCAATATCTTCACCAAATTCGACCTGCCGGTCTCGGAGTCGGATCATCGCCGGGTCCTGGCCGTGTTGCGCTATCTCGACTCCTGAGCGGAGGCCGGCCGAAGGAGTCAGGAACGCCCGGACCGGAACGCCCGGACCGGAACCCCTCGGACCGGAACCCCGGGACCGGGACTCTCGGTCGGGGCCCCGACCGCACAGGCAGGCTCAGGCCACGAAGTACTTGGCCGCCGGGTGGTGGCAGATGATGGCGTCGGTGGTCTGTTCGGGGTGCAACTGGAATCCCTCGCTGACGGTGACCCCGATGCGGTCGCCCCCCAGCAGCTCCACCACCTTGGCGTTATCGTCGAGATCCGGGCAGGCCGGGTAGCCCCACGAGTAGCGCCCGCCCCGGTAGGTCTGCCGGAAGAGGCCGGCCAACGACGGCCCGTCCTCGTCGGCGAACCCGAGTTCCTCCCGGATCCGGCGGTGCCAGTACTCCGCGGTCGCCTCGGCCATCTCGACGCTGAGGCCGTGCAGGCGCAGGTAACTGAGGTACTCGTTGTCGGCGAAGAGGCGTGCGGCCTCCTCCGAAGCTCGGGGCCCGATGGTGCACAGCATGAAGCTGGCGAAGTCCTCGTTCCCTGCTCCCGAGTCGCTGGCGCGGAAGAAGTCGGAGATGCAGAGCCAGGGTTCCTTGCGCTGCCGGGGGAAGGTGAAGCGCATCCACTCCGACGTGCGCGTCTCGTCCTTCCAGATGATCAGGTCGTTGCCCTCGGCATTGGCAGCGAAGTGCCCGTACGCCACCGAGGGAATCAACAGATCTCCCTCCCGGGCCTTGGCCATCTCCTCGCGTAGCGTGGCCCGCACCCGCTCCTTGAATTCGCCATCGTTCTCGCCGTCGACCGGACGCTCGCCCCACTGGTTGCGGAACAGCGCCGTCAGGTTCAGGTATTCCGCAATGTCGTCGATGGCGATGCCCTTGGCCACGCGGCTGCCCACGAAGGGAGGTGTGAACAACGGATTGTCGGATGCCACATCGGCCCGGGCCGGCTGCCCCTCGACCGGGGTGGTGTCCTGGGGCTCCAGCCGGCTTCGCTTGGGCACGTTCTTCTCGGAGATCTCGCGACCGAACGTGGCATCCTCCTCGCCGGACTTCTTCAGCTCGACCAGGCGGTCCATGGTGCGGAGCCCCTCAAAGGCGTCGCGCCCATAGAACAAACGGCCGTCATAGATCTCACGCAGGTCGCGCTCGACGTAGGTCCGGGTCAGGGCGGCCCCACCCAACAGAATGGGGAAATCGGCGAGGTCGCGCTGGTTCAGCTCGACCAGGTTCTCGCGCATGATCAACGTGGACTTCACCAGGAGCCCGCTCATGCCGATGGCATCAGCCTTGTGCTCTTCGGCCGCCATGATGATCTCGTTGATGCCGATCTTGATCCCGAGGTTCACCACCTCGTAGCCGTTGTTGGTCAGAATGATGTCGACCAGGTTCTTGCCGATGTCGTGCACGTCGCCCTTGACTGTGGCCAGGACGACCGTGCCCTTGCCGCCCTGGTCGGCCTTCTCCATGTGGGGCTCGAGAAACGCCACGGCGGCCTTCATCGTCTCGGCGGACTGCAGGACAAACGGCAACTGCATCTCACCGGAGGCGAAGCGCTCTCCGACCACCTTCATGCCCTCGAGCAGAATGTCGTTCACAATCCCCAGCGCACTCAGGCCCGACTCCAACGCCTCGGTCAGGTCGGCCTCCAGGCCGGTCCGGTTGCCGTCGATGATCCGCTGCGACAACCGTTGGTCCACGGGCCAATCGGAATGGTCATCTTGCGCGCCGGTGTTGACCTTGACCCCGTCGAAGAGGGCCAGGAGCTCCTGCAGTGGGTCGTAGTCGTCGGTCCGACGGTTGTAGACCAGATCGAGACTGATCTCCTTGGCCCGCTCGTCGATGCGGGACAAAGGAAGGATCTTCGACGCATGGACGATGGCCGAATCGAGCCCGGCGTCGACGCACTCATGCAGGAAGACCGAGTTCAACACTTGCCGGGCCGCCGGGTTCAGCCCGAAGGACACGTTGGACAATCCTAAAATGGTGGAGACGCCGGGCAATTCGGACTTGATCGACCGGATCCCCTCAATGGTCTCAATGCCGTCGTTGCGGCTCTCCTCCATGCCGGTGGACAAGGGCAACGCCAACGCATCGAACAACAGATCCTCGGGCGCCAACCCGTACCGCTCCACCGCGATGTCGCGGATATTGCGAGCGGCCCGCAGCTTCCACTCGGCCGTCCGGGCCTGGCCTTCCTCATCGATACAGGTGCACACCACCGCGGCGCCGAACTCCCTCGCCAGTCGCAGGAACGTGTCCAGGCGGGTCCCCGGCCCGTCGCCCTCCTCGAGGTTGACGGAGTTGAGGATGGGCCGGCCACCGATCCACTCCAGGGCGGCGCGCGCCACCGGGCCCTCGGTCGAGTCGACCATGAGGGGCACGCTGGCCTGGGTGGCGAACCGGCTGGCTACCTCGGTCATGTCGGCCACACCGTCGGCGCCGGTGTAGTCCACGCAGACGTCGATCAGGTGCGAGCCCTCGGCGATCTGATCCCGGGCCATGGCCACGCAGGTATCCCAGTCGGCTTCGAGCATGGCTTCGCGGAACCGCTTGGAGCCGTTGGCGTTGGTGCGCTCGCCCACCACCAGAAACGACGTGTCCTGGTGGAAGGGCACCGAGGTGTAGATGGACGCCGCCGCCGGCTCGCTGACCGGGGTCCGGGTCAACGGGACCGCGCCGGCGCAGCGTTCCACCACGGCGGCGAGGTGCGCCGGCGTGGTGCCGCAGCAGCCGCCGATGGCCGAGACGCCGAACTCGGTGACGAAGCGATGGAGGTGCTCGGCCAGCTGGTCGGGGGTGAGGTCGTAGTGCATCATGCCGTCAACCACCGAGGGCAGGCCGGCGTTTGGGACGCACGCGATGGGCACCCGGCTGGCGGCCGACAGATGGCGCAGAGCCTCGCTCATCTCGACCGGTCCGGTGGCGCAGTTGAGGCCGACCACGTCGACCTGCATGGCATCGAGCACGGTCAGGGCGGCGGAGATCTCGGTGCCCGGCAGCATGCGCCCGGTCAGCTCGATGGTCACCTGGACCTGCAGCGGCACGATCCGGTCCAGGGCCACCATGGCCCGTCGCGCCCCGTTGATGGCCGACTTGGCCGACAGCAGGTCGAACACCGTCTCGATCAAGAGGAAGTCCACGCCGCCCTCCAGCAGCCCCAGCGCCTGCTCCTCATAGGCGTCGCGCAGGTCGGCGTAGGGGATCTGGCCCAGGGTCGGGAACTTGGTGCCCGGGCCCATGCTCCCGGCCACCCATCGGGGGCGGTCAGGCGTGGCGAACTCCGCCGCCACCGATTTAGCGATCTCGGCGCCGGTGCGGCTGATCTCACGCGCCCGGTCGGCCAGGCCGTACTCGGCCAGCACGACCGAGGACGACCCGAACGTCCCCGATTCGACCACGTCGCAGCCGACCTCGTAGAACGAGCGGTGGACCTGAGCAATCAGGTCCGGGCGGGTGCTGATCAAGCTCTCGTTGCAGCCCTCGAGCTCGGGCCCACCGAAATCCTCCGGGCTCAGACCCAGCAGCTGCAGATTGGTCCCCATGGCGCCGTCGAAGATGAGGACGCCCTCACGCAGCGCCGTGAGATACGACGACCGGTCAGGGTCGAGGCGGCCGAGGAGTTCGGGGGAGTCAGCCATGGTCAGTACAGGATACTGGGGCCCACCTGGTCGTCCGTTCCTGCCGTAGCATCCCGCATGTGAAGCCACGGATCTACACCAAAAGGGGCGACGACGGGACCACCGGCCTCCTCTACGGCGGGCGGGTGCCCAAGGACTCCAGGCAAATTGAGGTCAACGGCGTGGTCGACGAGGCCCAGGCCGCCCTGGGCCTGGCCCGAGCAGAGTCCGAGCCCGGCTCCGAGCTCGATGACCGCCTGGTAGCGCTGGCCCGGGACCTCTATGTCCTGATGGCAGAGGTGGCCACGGCTCCGGCCAATCGCCCCAAACTGGTGGCCGGAGCCTCTCTGGTGACCGCCGACATGGTGAGCGAACTCGAGCACGGCATCGACGATCTGATCCAGCGTTTCGACATGCCGAGCGATTTCACCATCCCGGGGGAGAATCGACGGGCCGCCGCACTCGATCTGGCTCGCACTATCGTGCGCCGGGCCGAGCGCCTGGCCGTCACCGATCAGGTCGAGGGATCTTTGGTCTCCACCTATCTCAACCGGCTCTCCGACCTGCTCTGGGCGATGGCCCGCTGGCAGGAGGGGCCCGAGCACCACAAGCTGTCCAAAGAGATCCGGGGCTGAATCCGGGGCTGAACGGACCAATCTCGGCAGTCCACGGCCGCCCGCGGTGCGGCGCACGCACGGCCAGCAGACCCGGGTCAAGGGAGCACGACCATGTCGCCCCGACTGCGCCCGAGGCGGTCAGGGGCATCACCGACCCGGAGGCACGGACCCAGCGGGTTCATCCGCCCAGTCGGCGTGGATCGATTGGAGAAACGGTGAAAGGCGATTGACGCGCTGCGCCGGAAGCGGCCCCAGCATCCGCCGTACGGCCAGGCGATTGGCCCCCGGCCGTCGTGCCAGCCCGAAGCGCACACACCGGTCGATGGCCCGGGGGAGTGCGGCGTGCCGGCTCTCGGGCCGACCGAGACCCAACTGGCAACTCAACTCGGACAGGTCCATCGAAAGACCCTCAGGAAACATGTCCAGGTAGAGGCTCAATCGACGCAAAAGGAACGTCGCCGATGGACCCAGGACGGGTAACCAAAATAGTTCGACATAGGGCGAGCCGGCCGGGTGGCCTCGCGCATCGACGACGGGGTCGACCCAGGTTGTGACCTGGATTTCGGGAGGCGGCATCGCGACAAGTTTGGGGAAACGACCTTGCCCAGAACCTTGCACCCAGGATCATCGCCGCTCGGTGGTCTCTCGCCCCACTGGGGCCCGGCCCCAGAGCCTTCGGGAGTCGCTGGACCTGATCGCATCGGGGGCCCGATCCAGGAATCGCCAGCTCGCCCTGATGGGCCGGTTGTAGGCGGGTCAAAAACAATCACGCGATCTCAGCCCCCCCTGCCTCAGCAGTCCGAATGGACACGGATCTACACTGCGAAAGTGACCGTCTTGGGTCGCGGCACACGCACGGTGCTCTTTACCGACATGGTGGGCTCGACCGCGCTTCGGACAGCGTTGGGCGACGTTGCGGCCGATACGCTGCGCTCCGAACACGAGCAGGTGCTCCGTGCGGCCGTCGAGGCTCACGGCGGCGTCGTCGTGAAGGTAATGGGTGACGGCTTGATGGCTGTGTTCGACGGGGCGTCTGACGCTGTGGAATCGGCGGTCGCACTGCAACAGGCGGTCCACCGTCAGGCCTTGCGGGCCGCTCTCCCCATCGAGATCCGAATTGGACTCGCCGCCGGAGACGTGACGTGGGATTCAGACGACTACCACGGTACTCCGGTCGTGGAGGCTGCCCGCCTCGAGCCAAAAGCGTTGCCGGGCACGATCCTCGCCTCGGAACTCGTGCGGATGCTCGCTGGCTCGCGAACGGAGATCCAATTCACTCCAGCCGGACCCTTCGAGCTCAAAGGACTGCCGGGGCCGGTCCCTGCGTATGAGGTCGCCTGGTCAGTCCCCTCGGACGCCGGTCGGCCGTTGCCTAGTGCGTTGGAGTCGAAGCCCCAAGTGCCGTTCGTCGGTCGCGCCACCGAGCGTGAGCGGCTCGTGGACGCGTGGGAATCAGCGCGGGAGGGTGAGTGCGGTGTCGTTCTCATTACGGGAGAACCAGGGATTGGTAAGACCCGGCTCGCCAGCGAGATGGCGCTGACGGCGTACGGCGAAGGTGCGACGGTGCTTTTTGGTCGTTGCGATGACGAGCTCGATGTACCGTACCAACCGTTTGTCGACGCGCTTCGACACTTCGTCGAACGATGCCCGCCGGCTTACCTCCGCGACGAACTGGGCTCGGGCGCCGGTGAACTCGTGCGGCTCGCGCCAGAGCTCACACAGCAGTTCCCCGAGTTAGCGCCGGCCCCCGCGACCGACGCCGAGACGGCAAGATACAGGCTGTTCCAAGCAGTGTGCTCGTGGTTTGAGGCCGCCTCGAGCCCCGAGCCCATACTCCTGGTCATCGATGACCTGCAGTGGGCCTCGAAATCGACCATGCTCCTGGTTCATCACATCGTCCGTTCCAGCGGGCCCATGCGGCTCTTGCTCGTCGCGACCTGGCGAGATACCGACGCTGGGCCGGGAGACCCGCTCCAGGCGTTCGTTGCAGACACCGCAAAGAGCGGGCGGGTGAACAGGATTCGGCTCGATCGGCTCGACCGCGCTGAAGTCGATGAATACCTCGTGCACGCCGTGAGGGAGGTCGCCGATGCCACCGACGTGGCGACCGAGGCTTCGCAGAAACTAGGGGTCGCGCTTTACCGCAAGAGTGGGGGTAACCCTTTCTTTGTCCAAGAGCTCACCCGTGACCTCGTTGATGTCGGAGGACTTGACCTCGCATCCCTTGACGCAGATGAAGTAGCTCGACTGGGCGTTCCTGAGACCATCCGCGACGTCGTTCTCAGGCGCGTGGGACGCCTCAACGAACAAGCGAGTCGAGTACTTTCAGCTGCAGCAGTCAGCGGCCGAGAGTTTGAAGTATCGACACTCGAGGATTCGCTTGACCTTCACGGCGATGAAATCATTGACGCGCTTGACGTCGCCAGAGCTGCACGACTCGTACAGGAACGAGCCGACACCGTTGGTTGCTTCGAGTTCGAGCATGGGCTCGTCCGTGACGTGCTCTACCGGGAGCTGGGCGCTACCCGGCGTGCGCGCCTGCACGATCGTACGGCTCGGGCCCTAGAACGCAATCACGCCGATGATCTGGATTCGTGGGCGGCGGATATCGCTTCCCACCTCCTCGCAGCGGGCAACCGGGGGGATGAGGTCCGAGCGACCGAGTACCTGGTTCGAGCCGGTGGTGTCGCCTTGCGTGGGCTGTCGTATGAGCAGGCGGTCGCCATGTTCGAGCGGGCGCTGACCGCGATCGAAGCCGCCCCGCCCCCGCATGCGCCTCTACGGGCTGAAATTCTGCTCGCGCTAGGGGACGCTCGGTACCGCACACTGGACTTCGAAGGATCGAGGAAGGCGTTCCTTGAGGCAGTCGACGAGGCGAGGTCCCAGGGTGACGCCGGGCAGCTGGCTCAAGGTGCTCGCGGCCTCGCTCGCGCCGCGCAGTTCGGCGAAGCCGACCACCCGCTTGCCGCTCTTCTCGACGAGGCGCTCGCCGCGTTATCACGTGAGGACAGCTACCTCCGGGCACAGTTGCTCGCGATCCGCGCCGCTCAGTCCCTCTTGAACACGAACGAGGGCCGGCGCGACGACCTTGTGGCTCAAGCGGTCGCAATGGCCGAACGACTCGGCGATCCTGCCGAGCTGGCGTTCGTCCTCGGTGTCTCGGTGATTGGGACGTTTGCGCCAGACATGCTCTCCCTTCGCTTGCAATACCTCAACAAGCAATTCCACACAGCAAGCCGTACCGGATACACCGAGGTTTTGTGCGAGGCACACGGTTGGCGGGCCACGGCCGCGCTCGAGAGGGGTGTGCTTGATGAGGTGCAAGAGGACGTCGAGGCTATGGCTCGCATGGCAGACGAACTCGGGCAGCCCTGGTACCGCGCAATGGCTCAGCAACGCCGCGCGATGCTGGCCCAGCTTTCGGGGGATTACGAGACGGCTGAGTTGCTGGCCAATGCCTCGCTCTCGGCCGCACCGCAGAATCAGATGTCGGTGCTCGCCGGGTTCGCCGGGCTGACGTGGGCTATTCGGCGCGACCAGGGGCGCTTGGCCGAAGTTGAGCCAGCGCTCGTCGCGTTCGCGAACTCGACACCCGAGGTAGCGGCGTGGCAGGCAACGATCGCAGTCACCGCTCTGGACCTCGGCCGACCTCACGACGCCCTCGCCGCGCTCAAAACGCTCGTTCAAGGCGGCCTCCGAGCCGTCCCGATGGACTGGTTGTGGACTGCCACGATGGTGCTGGGGGCGGAAGTGGCCGCTGCTCTCGACCAAAGAGACGCCGTAGTCGAGTTGATGGAGCTGCTTCGTCCGTACGAGCGGCGAGGAGTGCCCGTGGCTGTAGGAGTTGCTTACCTTGGCACGACATCACGTGCCCTCGGCCTACTCGCCAATGCACTGGGTGACTACCAGATGGCCATCGGCGATCTGGAGGACGCCATAGAAATAGAGACTCGTCTCGGCGCAGGAGCCTACGAAGCTCGGGCGCGATTGGATCTCGCGCGGACGTATCTCGCTCGCCGCGGTTCAGGTGATGCTGAGCGGGCGGTGACATTACTCCACGATGCGAGACGCATCGCGGAACGCCTGGGACTTCGAACTGTCGCTTCACAAATCGTGCTAGCGCTGGATCAGAGATCCG
Organism: Acidimicrobiales bacterium; assembly: GCA_035947875.1. GTDB lineage: Bacteria > Actinomycetota > Acidimicrobiia > Acidimicrobiales > RAAP-2 > Bog-473. The sequence continues at coordinate 11,828 of DASZJQ010000081.1, read as the reverse complement.
CATCCAGTCAAGACCAAGGCTGATGCGATTCAGCGAGGCGGCGAGGAGCAGGACTCAGTCGATCGCGCCCCCTGTCCGTTCATTCGATCTGAGGCGCTCATCCGCGATGAAGGGGTGAGCCTCCTCACCCGTGACTCGGGAGCAGCGGTCGACCGAACTAATGGGTCCTGCGGATATTCGACCGACCCAGGACGGGTAACCAAAATATTCGACATAGGGAGGTCGGCCGGGTGGCCTCGCGCATCGACGACGGGGTAACGGCTCCCCCACGTCATTGGGCCAAACGGTCTGGCTCGAAACCTTGCCGGCGAGATCCGGCACCGGCCATCGGGACTAGATCCACTACCAAGATCCGTAGTGGATGCGCCCCCTGACCTCCGGCCCCGTCCGGTCCAGCGACGGCGAGCGATGATCCGCCCCGTCCGGCCGACCCACCAGCACCGCGCCAAACAGCCGCCAGCCTTTCGGGATCCCCAGCGCCGAGCCCAGCGCCTCCTCGCCCCGGAAGTTCCCCATCACACATGCGCCGAGGCCCGCATCGACCGCAGCCAGCAGCACGGTCATCACCCCGAAGGCGGCGTCACCGATCCAGTACGGCACCGGCCAAACGCCGGGCCCGGTTCCCAAACCCGAGGCTGCCTTGTCCGGCTCGGCGTAGCGTTCCAGATACAACTCAGCCGACGAATAGGCCAACAGGATCACCGGAGCCCGGCGCAAGCCCTCCCAACGTGGGCTGGCCTCCCGCCAGGCGCTGTCGGTGGTGGCGCTCCAGTACACCTCCGTCTCCGCCTCTCCGCGCAGGACCACCCACGCCGTCCCGCCCGTGTTCCCCGCGCTGGGCGCCTGCAGGGCTGTCCGTACGATTCCCTCCACGACCCCGGTCGCCACGGCATCTTGGGCGAAGCTGCGCACCATGGCCCGGCGGCGCACGGCCTCGTGAAATTCCATGCCGCCAGTTTTTCAGGCTTCGGCCAGCCGACCTGCCGGCCCGTGGGCGGCCACCTCGTTGGCCCCGCACTCCTCCCACGGGACCCCGCCGGGAATGTTGACCCCCCTGGTAGCGTTTTACAGTCCGAAGCGGAAGAAGCGCTTCCACCTGGAGGTCAGGAACGTGTCAACACCCCGAGATCTGCTCAACGAAGCGAAAAAGGCCATCCGAGAGGTGGACCCACCCGAAGCCGAGGAGATCCTGGCCCGGGGCGGCACCACCTTCTTGGACGTGCGCGAGCCGGACGAGTACGAGCAGGGCGCGCTGCCCAACGCGGTCCATCTGCCCAGGGGGCACCTCGAATTCCAGGTCGAGGGCAAGTTGCCCGACAAGGATGGGCCGATCGTCGTCTACTGCGCCGGCGGCGTCCGCTCGGCCTTCGCCGCCAAGACCCTGGGCGACCTGGGCTACACCGACGTCCAGTCCATGACGGGTGGCTTCAACAAGTGGAAGGACGAAGGCCGCCCCTGGTCCGCGCCAAAGACCCTGACCCCGGCCCAGCGCAACCGTTACCAACGTCACCTGCTCCTGCCCGAGATCGGCGAAGTGGGCCAGCTGAAGCTGCTCGACTCCAAGGTCCTGCTGCTTGGCGCCGGGGGCCTGGGCTCACCGGCCGGCCTCTATCTGGCTGCCGCCGGCGTGGGCACGCTGGGCATCATCGACATGGACGTTGTCGACGAGTCGAACCTGCAGCGCCAGATCCTGCACAACATGGACCGCATCGGCGACCGCAAGGTGGACTCGGCGAAAAAGACGCTCACCGCGCTCAACCCCGACGTCAATGTGGTCACCTACGACGTGCGCCTGGGAGCCGACAACATCCTCGACATCATCGACGGCTACGACGTGATCGTCGATGGGACCGACAACTTCCCCACCCGCTACCTGGTCAACGACGCCGCTCTCCTCAAGCGAATCCCCGTCGTGCACGGGTCGATCTTCCGCTTCGAGGGACAGGCCACGGTGTTCGAGCCCTATGTCGGGCCGTGCTACCGCTGCCTCATCCCCGAGCCACCTCCCGCCGAGCTCGCACCGTCTTGCTCGGAGGCCGGCGTCCTCGGCGTCCTGCCCGGGATCATCGGATCGATCCAGGCCATTGAGGCGGTCAAGATGCTGCTCAAGCTGGGCGATCCTCTCGTCGGTCGCCTACTGGCCTACGACGCCCTCGAGCAGTCGTTCCGCACCTTCAACGTCCGTCGCGACCCGGCCTGCCCGGCCTGTGGGCCCAACGCGGGCGAGATCGTCATCGCCGAGTACGACGACCTGTGCATGCCGCACGCGCACTGAGTCGGACTCGGTGAGCGGCCCAGAGCGCATCAAGGTCAACGGCGTCGAGTTGCACTGGGGCCAGTGGGGCGACGTGTCGGGGCCGCCCCTGGTGCTCTGCCACGGCTTCACCGGGTCCTCCCATGATTTCGCGCTGCAGGTAGAGGCTCTGTCCGAGTCGAGGCGTGTCATCGCGGTAGATCAGCGCGGCCATGGCCTCTCGTCCAAGACCCATGACATCGCCGGCTACTCCATCGATCAATTGACCGCCGACCTGATCGGCTTCATTGAACAGGTGTCCGAGGGGCCGGTCGACTTGCTCGGCCATTCGATGGGCGGTCGGGTCTCGCTGGGTGTGGTCCTGGCCCGGCCCGATCTCATCCGTTCGCTGATGCTCATGGACACCAGCGCCTGGTCGTTTCTCCCAGACGATGAGGAGGTCCGGACCATGGTCGCCGACTACATGAAGGCGTTCGATCCGGCAAGAGGCATGCCCAGCTCTTTTGGCATCAGCGGACCCGAAGATGCATTGATCGAGGCGGCCACGACCGCCGAATGGTGGCGGCGTAAGGAGGAGCTCTTCTCGGGCGTTGACGCCTACGCCGTGAAAGCCTTCGGCACGGCGTTGTTCAGCGGCCTCGATTCCCTCCGACCGCAACTTCCCACGATCAGCCAACCCACGGCCGTCATTGCGGGGTCCCACGATCACCCCTTGGTCGATCAAGCCCCGGACCTGGCGGCCGAGGTGGCTCAGGGGCAGCTCTGCGTCATCGAGGGCGCGTACCATTCGCCGCAGCTGACCCACCCGCAGCAATGGCGTGAGGCGGTGGAGCATCACCTCGCTCCCCTCGACTCCTGAACAGATATCGACTCCTCAACACCCCTCGACTCCTGAACAGAACGGAGCGCATCCCGTGACCATGCACGACGCACCCCAGGCCAATGACCGCATCGACCTAGCCGGCACCGACGTCTCGGTGCCACCCCTCGGTGTCGGTACCTGGGCCTGGGGTGACAAGGGCACCTGGGGCATGGGCGGCTACGACGCGTCGTACAGCGAAGCGACGATCCTCGATGCCTGGCAGGCCTGCATCGAGGCCGGCGTGGTCCTCTTCGACACGGCCGAGGTGTACGGCGGCGGCGAGAGCGAGCGAATCATCGGCCGCCTGTTGGCGCACGATCCGAGCGTGCGCCAACAGGTGGTCATCGCCACCAAGTTCATGCCCAGCCCGTGGAAGCTGGCGGTGACCTCGTCGTTGGTGAGCGCGGCGAAGGCCTCCGTGGAGCGCATGGGCATTGCGTGCATCGACCTCTACCAAATCCATGGGCCGATCTCGCTGCGTTCCCATGAGGCACTGGCCGAAGCGCTGGCCACCGCCCACGCCGACGGACTGGTCAAGGCCGTCGGTGTCTCGAACTACTCGGCGAAGGAGACCCGGTCGATCGTCACCGCCTTGCGCAAGCGCGATCTGCAGCTGGCCACCAATCAGATCGAGTTCTCGCTCCTGCGCACCATGCCCGAGAAGGTAGGACTGTTGGAAGCCTGTCGCGAACTGGGCGTGGTGCCGCTGGCCTATTCGCCCATCGGGCAGGGGCGCCTCACCGGCAAGTACACCGCGGCGCATCCACCGCCCAAGCAGCGGACCTTCTCCAGTCACCCCATGGAGACGGTGGAGAAGATCGTGGGAGTGCTCAAGGGCATCGGCACCGCGCACGGTGGCCGCACGCCCAGCCAAGTGGCCCTGGCCTGGATCATCGCCAAGGGGGTCATCCCGATTCCCGGGGCCAAGAACCGTGCCCAGGCCGAGGACAACGCCGGCGCGCTGGGTTGGCAGATGACCGATGAGGAAGTGGCCGAGCTGGACGCGGTGGCGCTCTACGGCCAGCGGAAGATCTCCCAGCGGATCTGGCAGCACGGCTGACCCGCCTTGGCCACTCCGAGGTGGCGGAACTACGGTGAGAGCGGATGATGGCCCTGCTGGCAGACGCACCGTTGCCGCCGCTCCATGGTGGCCAGTTCTTCTCGAACCAGTTCGACTTCGTCCCGGTAGCCATGGTGCTGGCCGCCCTGGTGCTCTACCTCTGGGGCGTCAAGCGGAACAACCGATTGCGACCACGCCATCCGTGGTCCAAGGGGAAGACCGTTGCCTTCATCGCAGGCTTGTTCACGACGGCTATCTCGGTCTTCAGCTTCATCGGGGTCTACGACGGCTACTTCTTCTGGGACCACATGGTCCAGCACCTCCTCTTGATCATGGTGGCCGCCCCGCTCTTCGCCATCAGCTCCCCGATCGACCTGGCGTTCCGATCCACCACGGGCACGACCCACCTCGTGGTGACCGAGACGCTGCGCTCGCCGGTAGCCAAGGTGCTGGGCCACCCGGGCACGGCCTTCGTGTTGTACGCCGTAATGATCCCGCTCACCCACTTGACCGTTTGGTACAACTACACGTTGCAGCACGAGTCGGTGCACAACGCCGAGCATCTGGTCTTCCTGGGCGTGGGCTACCTGTTCTGGCGCCAGATCTTCGGCTCGGACCCCAACTGCTACCGGATGCACCCGGCCCTGCAGTTCGGCTACTTGTTCTTGGCCATACCGATCGACACCTTCACCGGTCTCTCCCTCGACCAAGCGGTCCATGAGATGTTCCCGGCCTACCTGGCCCTCCACCCCACCTGGAGCCAGGGGCGGCTCACCAACGACTTGCACATCGGTGGGGTGCTCATGTGGGTCGGCGGTGACACCCTCATGCTGTGGCCCATGATCCCGGTGGCCCTGCGCTGGCTCCACCTCGAAGAGCGCAAGGCCGTCCGGGTGGACCGAGAGATTGACGACGCGGCGGCGGCCGAGCTGATGGCCACAGCCGCGACCGAGCACCCATCACCGACCTGATCAGTCATCCCGACGCGCGTACGCGTGGGGATGACCAAGCTCTTCCCCGAGGGGTGCGGTGCTGAGGGTGCCGAACACAGTGGACACGAAGATGACCAAGGTCAGGACGTGCACCGCCGTACACCAAAGGCAAATGGCGTTGATCTCGAAGAGCTCGGCATAGAGCAGGTAGATGACGGTACCCAAGCCGACCACCGCCCAGGCCAACCGGGCCTTGCGAATGATCGGATTCGGCCACTTCCACACAACGGGCAACTGGAGGAGCAGCGTGACCGCGAAGAAGATCAGGCCCAGGACGGCCACGGGAACGCCAGCCACGATTGCGTAAGAGCTGGTTGTCACCGCCAGACAGTCGACGATCCCCTTGTCCGAGCAGACCAGGCTGGATGACCCGGTGAAGTGCTCGTAGGTCAGGTAGCCGGCGATGCCGAGGCCGGCGACACTGGCCACCGTTCCGATGAACCCCGGCCAGCGGGTCAACCGCCGCTCAGCCATGGCCCATGGCGCTGCACACGCTCGCGGGCTGATTGTCGGTCAGCGCGCTGCAGATGGTCTGGACCAGCACCTTCGCCGAGGCATCGATGTCAGCCCCAATTTGGGTGGAGTTGTTCCCGACCATCGAGGCGATGTTGGTGAAACTCTGCCCGACAAGCTCGGTCGGATTGAACTGGGCCGACGTGAGCTCGATCTTGCCACCGAAGTCCAGCCACGGGAACGACTCGTTGGTGTGGGTCACCCAGAGCTTCTGCTCGGCCGCGGTCGGCGACTGCAGGGGCACATAGTAGTTACCGTCGGGCTCATTGGTGGTGGTCTCCACCGGCGTGAACGTGAAGTACGGACTTGTGTAGGTCGTGTTGTAAAACGTCAACGTGGGAATGTTGCCGTCCCTCACCGCGGAGTGGATACGTCCGGGCTGGGGGCTGAACGTGCCGAACTTCGACAGCGCCACATACATGGCCCACCGCTCGGTCGCGCAGACGGGACAGAACTCCGCGCCGATGTAGAGCAGGTCCGGTTTCCCGGCGGCCGACAGCTTCGGATCGCTGATGGCCTGAGGTGAGGTCACCAGCCCGCTCGTCGGTGCCGCCACGAGAGTGCTCAGCGGGATCGATGTCAATTTGCCGGATATGGCGGCGGGGACCGGGGTCCCGGCTGGCGGTGACGTGACCGAAGCGGCGGAAGACGGATTGTCGCCCCCGCTCAGCTTGGCCACAACCAGGACCGCTACGAGAACGAGCACCAGCACAACCGACCCAAATCCGATCCACTGGTTTCGGCGTCGGCGGGCCATCACCAGGGCGGCCTGCTGTTTGGCCGCCTGCCGCTCGTTGAATTTGCGACCGGCGACCGGACGGCGGTCGGTGGACTGGGCTGCTCCCCGGCGTTTCGAGCTTGGGCGCTGATTTTTCTGCTGATTCTTTTGCGACATGAGGGTTCTCCTTGGTTTGGCGAGACGGCAACAGAGCGCGCCTCGAATGGTTCGAAAGGTGATGTGCGCGGCGACGGCACATCTCGGTGAAACCGCCTACGTCAGACCCACTCCGGCCAGGCCGGCTGGTCTGGGGCGAAATTCCTTCGAACTAGGAGAACTGCGGGGGGCGGAACAGACCGATGAAGTTGCCCCGGGGCAGCAGCGCCGCGGCCGAGCGCTGGCGTCGGGTCATTCGACCAGCGGCCGCCATGGAGAGCACGCCGGCCAAGGCCGCCGCCGCCACCACGGTGAGCGCGGGGGCGACCGGAGAAGGCACTCCTTTGGAGCACGACGAGTCAGCGCAACTTGGAATGGTCGGATCGGCCTCCATGTTCGGCGTGAAGACCTGGGCCACGCTGGCACTGAGGGCGCTCCTTGCCGGCGCTCCCGCCTCCGAGAGGAGCGCGTTCGGCATCAGGCCAATGACGACAATGGCGGCCAAGGGCCCAAAAAGACACCAGCGCCACGCGCGCGACATGGTGCCAAGGCTACGGGCTAATTCTCGCCGCGTGCCGTCGGGTGCTGAAGAGGGCGCTGAGTGAAGTCACACGGATATCCTGTACGAGGCGCACATCTTCTGCGTGAGCGCTGGTAGGGACCTCCACCTTTCGGGAACCGCCATGGTCTGCCGCCACCCTGGTCAGCTGCCCAGGTCCATCAGCTCGATCCGCACCCCGTCGGGATCCGTGCAGTAGACGAACTCAAGGGGCGTCTCGCCGAAGTCGATGGTGGTCCGGCTCGATGCCACCCGCGTGCCCCCCAGCTCCACCACCTTCGCTGCCACGGCCTCGACGTCGGTCACCCGGAACGACAGGTGGGTCAGGCCGAGCCGGTTCACCGCCCGCCGCTCCGTGTCGCCGAAGGGCGCCGGTTCGCTGAAGGCGAGCAGCTCAATGGCCGTAGTTCCCTTGCGGATGAACTGGGAGGTCACCTTGACCTCTTCGAGATCCATCAGCTGAGCGAACTCGGAGCCGATTTCATGGCTCTCGGCCGCACGGAATCCGAGGGCGTCGGAGTAGAAGCGCAGCGATCGGTCGAGGTCGCTTACGCAGATGCCAAAGTGGGAAAAGGTCGGGTCCATGGGCCCAAGTCTGCCCACAACGAGGCTCAGATGGCTCCCCGGGCCTGACCTCCGTAGGCTCAAGGGTGTGACACCGGACAAGCAGGTCAACCAGGAGCACCGCACCGGCTCGGGGATCGAGGTCCACCCGGTGTATCGAGCCGAGGACCTGGAGGGCTGGGACAGCCGCGAGAAACTGGGGGAGCCCGGCGCCTTCCCCTACACCCGGGGCATCCACAAGGAGATGTACCGCTCGAAATTGTGGACGATGCGCCAATACGCCGGCTTCGGCTCGGCCGAGGCCACCAACGAGCGGTTCAAGTTCCTGCTCGATGCCGGCCAGACCGGTCTCTCGTGCGCCTTCGACCTGCCCACCCAGATGGGCTACGACTCCGACCACCCGCGGGCCGAGGGCGAGGTGGGAAAGGTGGGAGTGGCCATCGACTCCCTGGCCGATATGCGCCTGCTCATGGCCGACCTGCCGATGGACAAGGTCACGACCTCAATGACCATCAACGCCACCGGCGCGATCCTCCTCCTGCTCTACCAACTGGTGGCCGAGGAGCAGGGCGTCCCGGGTGACAAGATCCGGGGCACCATCCAGAACGACATTCTCAAGGAGTACATCGCCCGGGGTACCTACATCTACCCGCCCCGCCCCTCCATGCGTCTGATCGTCGACACGTTCTCCTATTGCGCGGCCAACCTGCCCAGCTGGAACACCATCTCCATCTCCGGGTACCACATTCGAGAGGCGGGATCGACGGCGGTCCAGGAGATCGCCTTCACGCTGGCCAACGGCATCGCCTACGTCGAGGCGGCCATGGCGGCCGGCATGGACGTCGATGCCTTCGCTCCGCGCCTGTCGTTCTTCTGGAACGCCCACAACAACCTCTTCGAGGAAGTGGCCAAGTATCGTGCCGCCCGCAGGATGTGGGCCCACATCATGACGGACCGCTTCGGAGCCAAGGACGAGCGTTCCAAGATGCTGCGCTTTCATACTCAGACCGGTGGTTCGACCCTGACCGCCCAGCAACCAGAGAACAACATCGTCCGGGTTACCCTGCAATCGCTGGCCGCAGCCCTCGGGGGCACGCAGAGCCTGCACACCAACGGCTTCGATGAAGCACTCGGACTGCCGACCACCCGCGCCGCCAAGATTGCACTGAGAACCCAGCAGATCGTCGGCTTCGAGTCCGGGGTGGCCGACACCGTCGACCCGTTAGCTGGCTCCTATTTCGTGGAGGCACTGACCGACGAGGTCGAGGAAGCGGCCCAGGAGTACCTGGACCGCATCGACCAACTCGGCGGCGCGGTGGCGGCCATTGAAGCCCGTTTCATGCAGGACGAGATTGAGAGCGCGGCCTACAGCTTCGCCAAGGCGGTGGACGACGGGGAGAAGATCGTCGTCGGCGTGAACCGATTCACCGATGCGGAGGGAGAGCCGGCCGAGGTGTTCCCGATCGACATCGAGCAACAGCGAACCCAGATCGAGCGCACCAGGTCGGTGCGGGCCGGGCGCGACCAAACGGCGGTCGATGCGGCACTCTCCGACATCGCCGTCACCGCCCGGGGCGAAGGGAACCTGCTCGTCCCAATGAAGGTCGCACTGGGTGCCATGGCGACGCTGGGTGAGGTGGCCGATGTGCTCCGGGGCGAGTTCGGGGTCTACCAGCCCGGCGGATGAGCGATCCTGGGCCACGGTCAGACTGGCCCCTCTTCGATCCGGTCATCCGCACCTCTCGCCTCGAGATCCGCTACCCCGAGAGTTCGGCGCCTAGAGCGTCATGTCGCCGGCTACGGCTCTTCCTTCGCGGGCACGATGTCGAGGCGATGAGTGAGGCCGGTTATTTCGAAGAGCCGGCGCACGGGTGACGAGGGCGCAAAGATCGTGAGTGAGCCTCCACCTCGCTGCACCCGCTTGTGCTCGGTGACGATGACGCCCAGGCCCGTGGAGTCCATGAAGTTCAACCTGGCCAGATCAAGGACGACGTTGGTCACGCCTTCCACCTCAAGTTCCGCCAGACGGTCGTAGAGATATGAGGCGGTGGCGGCATCCAACTCACCCGACACCGTGACGAGTGTTCGTTCCTCAGACCGTTGCACGTCAAGGTCAAGGGGAGCGGGTCTGGCTAGAGGACTGGTCATTGGGCTGTCTCTCCTTCGTCATCCAGCAAAGCGCCGGGAGTCTCCAGCACGTTTCATTCATACCCAACGGTTGATGTCGCGAAACTGGAAGGTCGCGGCTGGCGCGAAACGGCACGTGAGATTCAACGAAACCCGCCACAGGCGGTTGTCGATCGACCACGGGTACCTCACGCGAAAGAGTCGCCGGGATGCCAGTTCGGCACACCCGGCGACCCTTTCGTCGGAAAGAAGCTCCTACTTCTTGACGGCGTCCTTGACCTTCTCTCCAGCTTGCTTCAGGTTTCCCGCCACCTTGTCCGCTTTGCCTTCCGCCTGAAGCGACTTGTCATCGGTGGCGCGACCGGTGGCGTCTTTCACATGCCCCTTTGCTTCTTGCGCCTTGTTCTTTGCTTTGTCGGCGATTGCCATTGAGACTCCTTTCATGGTGATGAGCTGATGAGCTACTCCTTACCCGATTCGATCACGGGTAATCCAAAGTTCTCCGATGTTGGTTGCATCTACCACCGATAAAACCGACGACTACCCGCACCTTCGCCGCGGCCGAGTGCAACGCCGACAATCCAAAACAGGGCGAAGACGACAGCAGCAATCCACAACGCGTGAATGGCGAATCCCGCACCGGCGAGGATAAGCACCAACAGCAACAGCAACAGGATGAGCATGATGTTCCCCTTTCCGCTTAAGACCCTTGTGGGTGTGGTGGATGTGTACCCCTCTCCGCGCGTTCGGAAACCCACGTGCGCGCTCGCACACTCGCGATGGCGAGCATCTGTTCGGTGCCGCGCCCGCTGTTGCGACGTCCAGACGTGTGTTCGTTCAGTTGGTGTGCGTCAATCCGAAGAGCGCCGTCTTCAGGCCGTCGCGACCGGCTCGAAGTGTTCGACGACGGGAAACGGTTCGTAGAAGTGATGCAAGAGCCTCCGCCAGTCCTCATAGGCGGCCGAGCCGCGGAAGCCTTGGGTGTGGGCTTCGAGGGATTCCCATTCGACCAACAGCAAGAATGTGCTGGGGTTCTCCAGGCAGCGTTCGACCCGTAGCCCGCCAAAGCCCGGACTGCCGGCGATGAACGTCGTGGCCTGTGCCAGGGCGGAGAGGAAGTCCTCCTCTTGGCCGGGGATGACGTTGAGGATGGCGTGCTCCGTGATCACGCGCTGAGCAGCCGCTCGCGCACGGCGGGGTCGGTGGCCGCGTCGATGGCCGTCCAGGCCATGGCGACCGCGCCGTCCCGCACCGCCGCGTCGGCGGACGGGGTGATGCAGGCGGCGGCGAACTCGGGCTGGTGATTGACGGCGCCATTGGCTTCGATCCGGACGAGGGGATGAATGGTCGGGACGGCCAGCGACACATTGGCCATGTCGGTTGAGAGCGTGGGCAACGGGGTGTCGGCGTCGTCGGCCTCGAACGTGCGCCCCAGACGTTCGGCATTCACCCGGTAGGCGGCCAACAGTCCAGGGTCGGCCTCCATGTGCGAGTACACCGGCGAGAGTTCCTCGTAGGTCACCGTGCAACCTGTGGCCAGCGCGCCGGCTTCGAAGCAGGCGCGCACCCGCGGTTCGGCCGCACCGAGCGCGTCGATGGTGCGCGAACGCACCATGAAACGTCCGGTGACACTGCCGGGGATCACGTTGGCCGCACCCCCGCCGCGGGTGATCACGCCATGGACCTGGTCGCCCGGAGGCAGCTGCTGGCGCAGCAGGCCCAGCGCGACCTGGGAGATGGTCATGGCATCGAGGGCGTTCACGCCTTCCCAGGGGGCGGCCGACGCATGGGCCTCCCGGCCGGTGAAGTGCACATCGAAGTGCGAGACCGCCAGGCAGGCGGCGGTCAGGCGTTCAGCCGGCCACGGGTGGATCATCATGGCGGCGTGCACGCCCTCGAAGGCGCCCCGTTCCAACATGAAGATCTTGCCTCCACCGCCCTCTTCGGCCGGCGTGCCCAGCACGCGCACCTGGACGCCGATCTGATCAGCCACGGCGGCCAGCGCCAGCCCGGCACCGACGGC
>DASZJQ010000080.1:0-22832 GCA_035947875.1 Acidimicrobiales bacterium | reverse complement strand
GAAGGCACTCAGCGCGATGGCGTACCCGATGAGACAGACGCGCACGATCATGGCCTTTGACGTCCTGGTAAAGACCGTGCCGATGGAGATCGCACCGATCAGCGCGCCGGTGCCGAAGCTGGCATAGAGGATCCCGTAGTTAGCCGATTTGGGGTTGATGCCCAGGTTGTGGGCGGCGACGACCGGCATCTGGCCGATGAACGCCAAAGCCAGGAGCGAGAAGAGGAAGACGGTGACCAGACATCGACCGACCACCTTGTCCTCCCGGGCCGTGGTGATTCCGGCCGTCAGCTCCCGCCACCGGCTGGACGGAGCCACGGCCTTGGGCAAAACGGGAAGGACGACCATCATGAGTGCGCCGACGACGAAGAGGTATGTCACCGCGTTGCCAACGAAGACCCACGATGGACCGACCACCTGATAGGCCACCGCACCAATGACCGGTCCGATGACCCGGGAGGCATTCATCTGGGCCGAATTCAGGGAGATGGCTCCGGGCAGGTCGGCTCGTCCGACCAATCCGGGAAGGATGGCCGAATACGCCGGCCCGAACATGGCGCTGCCCACCCCGATCATCACCACCATGAAGACCAGGAGGGCATGTGAGGGAGAGGGGCCGCGTACCACCCACGCCAGAGCCAGCGAGAACAGCAGCTGTTCAATGGAGAGGACGATGAGGAACTTCTTGCGGTCAACCTTGTCGGCGATGAGGCCACCCACCGGGGCCAACAGGAGTGCCGGGCCGAGTTGGGCGAAGATGATGACGCCGACGAACGCACTCGAGTGGGTGAGGTTGTAGGCGTAGGCACCGAGCACGACGTTCTGCATCCAGGTGCCGATGTTGGAGGCAAATGCCCCGAGGAAGACGATGCGAAAGGTGCGGTGCCGCAGGGCGGCCACGGCGGTACCGGTGGAGATGGGGCTGTCACCGTCGACGACGGCGTCCTCAATCTCCTCCACAGAGACGGCGGGAGGCGTTGTCTCACCCTCGGGATCAGCCGGCACGGGCCCATGGTACGGGAAGTCGTCCGGCTCGATCCCGAGGTGATCCGGGCCGATCACTCAGCGGATTTCAGAGGTGGCTCAGCGGCGGCTCAGCGCACCGGGTCGGTGATGAGGACCGGCGCCTCGAAGGCCGCCCGCCGCGACGCCCGACGAAACGTGGCCAGCATGGCCGGTCCCACCAGAATGATGCAGATGAACGTCGTGATGGCGCGACCGGTGTCGAATCCGAGCGAAGTCGTGGCGTCGAAGATCAGGTAGTGGTGCGCGTTTTCCGCCACCGATGCTCCCGGAACGTAGGCGATGCTGCTCTGCGGGCCCAAGAAGAAGGGCCAAAAGGACAGATTGATCAGGAATCCGTAGACGTAGCCCGACACGGCACCGTACACGGCCAACATCACCACCTCTCGACGCCCGGTCGCCCGTGGGAGGAGCCCGGCCACGAGTCCCACCCAGGCGCAGGCGAACATCTGGTACGGCATCCATGGGCCGACGCCACCCGTGATGAGGGCGGAGGCAAACAGCGTGGTGCATCCGAGCGTGAAACCGAAGCCGGCACCGAAGACCCGGCCGGCGAGCACAAGGGTGAAGAAAATCGTTTCCACGCCCGCCGTGCCGGCATCGAGCGGTCGCAGCGCCGCCCCCAAGGCGGAGAGCACACCCAGCATGGCGATCGCCTTGGCATCCATGCCCCCCTCGCCGATCTGGGCCAGGACCACGGCCAAGATCAACACCAGGAGGGCAGCGAACATCAGTGGTGCCGTGGTGGTGTCGGAAAAGACGCCCGGAGCGACCACGAACGGCCAAAAGAACGCAATGAAACCGACGAACGACGCCATCGCGATCGTCCACTTGGACCGTGGGCCGACCCGAATGGCTCGAGCACCACGACTCATCGGCCGGCCACTCCCACCGCGGTCTTGACCTGATCGATGGTGAGATACGCCAACGGTGAAAGAATTTTGGCCACCTGCGGCGCAAAGGCCGGTGATGCCCCGACCACATCGACCGTGATCCCCCCGGCCACCACGTCACCGTCCGCCATGACGATGACCCGATCGGCTGCTGCAGCCACGAATTCAACATCGTGGGTCGAAATCGCCACCACCCGACCTTCCGCGGCCAACGAGTCGAGGATCCCAACGAGGGCCCGTTTCCCGGTGTAGTCGAGGCCCCGGGTCGGCTCGTCCAGCAGGATCACGCGAGGTGCCGCTACCAACTGGATGGCCAGCACCAGAGCCAGCCGCTGCCCTTCGGAGAGATCCCGAGGGTGGATGTCATCGGGTACGCCAGGCGCGAGACGATCGAGCAACGCTCGCGTCCCCTGCTGTGGCGTCACGCCGGATTCACTGTCGGCCTGGGCGCACTCCTGAGCGACCGTCTCTCGATAGAGGAGGTCAGCCGGCGTCTGTGGCACCAGGCCCACCAGTCGACGACCCTGGGCTGCGGAGAGCACCTTCGGATCTGCCCCGTCGACGTCGACCGTCCCACTCTGTCGCGGGCCCGAACCCTGGAGCGCCCAGAACAAGGATGACTTCCCTGAGCCGTTGCGCCCCATCACGGCCGTCACTTCACCACCCGCCAGGTCGAGGTCCACCCCCCGCACGGCGACCACCGCCCCGTATCGGACCACCATGTTGCGGGCCTTGAGGGCCACCGGACGCTCCGCACGGGTCGAGGTGCGGCGCAGGGGCGGAACGTTCCGGGCGCCGAGCTGGTCGCGGACCGGCCCAATCTGTCGACGAGCGTCGCGTACCGACAGCGGTAACGGGGTCCACCCGAACATCCGACCGAGTTCGACGACGGGCGGCGCCACTCTGGTGGTGGCGAACATCTGGGCCGGAAGACCGGACACAACGGAGCCGTCCGCTCGTACCTCTATGACGCGATCGGCGTACTGCGCCACGCGTTCGAGGCGATGTTCGGCCAGCACTACCGTGACCGCCAGGTCGTGAACCAACCGGGTGATGGCGGCCAAGACCTCCTCGGCTGCCGTGGGGTCCAGAGCGGAGGTCGGTTCATCGAGCACCAAGATGCGGGGATGGGCCGTGAGTACCGCGCCAATGGCCACTCGTTGCTGTTGGCCACCGGACAATTCGTGCAGGGCGCGGTTGCGGAGATCGGCGATACCGAGAAGGTCGAGCGTCTCTTCGACTCGCTTGCGCATCACGTCCACCGGCACCGCCAACTGCTCCATGGTGTAGGCCAGTTCTTCCTCGACGGTATCGGTCACGAATCCGGCCAACGGGTCCTGTCCCACGAATCCCACCACGTCCGCCAACTCCCGCGGTGGTTGGGCCCGGGTCTCTCGTCCTTCGATCAGCACCCGCCCGGCCAAGGTCCCCCCGGTGAAGTGCGGCACCAAGCCGTTGATGACCCGCAACAGCGTCGACTTCCCCACCCCGGTTCGCCCCACCACCAGCGCCAGCTCCCCTTCCTCGATCCGCAAATTGACCTCGCGCAGGGCCGGCGCCGGCGCATCGGTGTAGGTGACGGTGACCTGCTGGAGCTCGATCACGCCGGGACCTCGGTGCGGGGTGGGAGGGACCCGGCATCTGGTGTCTCGTGATCGCTCCGCCCTCTTTCGCTGACCGCGGCTGGTTGGGCCGGACGGAGCGGCGGCGGGGCGGCGAAACCGGCCAGCGCGGCCACGAGAATGGCCAACGCCGGGATCACCGGCAGCGTGGGCCAACTCAGCGGCATGGTCGAGGGATTCAAGCTGGCCACGGCGTACCCGGTCCCCGCCAAGAAAACGGCGGCCGGAACGACGCCGGTGGCCACGACCGACCACTCTGGCAGTTTCCAGGGGTCTGGTCGGTATTGGCTCCGTCGGACGCGGCGACCGCCGAGCGCGAGTCCGAGAGCGCACAAGACCGAACCAGCCAGCAAGGCGGGAAGGCCCAACGACTCCTCGGACGATCCGTTGAGCAGGCCGTAAGCGCCGATGCACAGTCCGCCCATCCCCGAGATCATCAGGGCACCGGTGATGCGGCGGTCCCGGTGCGATGTCCCGGCTATGCGGCCGTAGCCCCGGGAGTCCATTGACGCCGCCAGATTGAGGGAGCGGTCGAGCGCGTCCTCGAGCACCGGTATGGCGATGCTGCGCAGGGCGTGGAAGCCGTTGCCCGAGCCGCCCCGGAGTTTGCGGGCGCGGCGCACGCGCTGCACGCTCTCGACCAACTGAGGGGCGATACTGAGGGCAATGACGATGGCCGCACCCAATTCGTACAGCGCTCCGGGCAGTATGCGCAGGGCACGTTTTGGATTGGCCAGCGTGTTGGCAGCACCGACACAACAGAGGAGGCACCCGAGGCGGAGACCGTCGTAGAGCGCCGAAAGAGTTCCTTCGAGGGTCACTGGTCCACCAAGTTGCACCCCGGCCGCCCAGGAGGGCAGCGGTATGTGGGGCAGAGAGAAGAGCACGTGCATGTCACGTGCGTCGATGTCGCCCCCGAAGACAATTCGAAAGACGACTCGTACGGCGACGACGGCCAGGGCCACGAAAAGGTAGTACTTGAAGGCCCGGGCCCAAGGAGCCTCGCCGCGTCGGTTGGCGACCACAAAGGCCAGGACGGCGAGGATCAAGATGAGCAGGATTGGATTCGTCGTCCGACTGGCCGCAGTGGCGAGACCCAACGCCCACACCCACCACGCGATGGGATGCAGCGTGCGTGGTACCCGACGGTCGCTCGAGATACTCCAACGACGCGAGCGGGTGGGCATTCAATCCAGCCTGCGTCGGCGCCGCACGACCATGATGGCCCCGACCGCCAGGGCGGCGACCAGGAGGCCACCGATCACCACCGGAAGCGGGGACCCTGAAGGGCGAGATGTGACGGCCGACGCCGGTCCGACGTCGACGATCTTCAGGCTGGACCTGGCACGACCGGATGGTGTGCCGCCGGGCGAATGTCCACGCGCGGAAGAGCCTGGGATCGTGGTCGACGCCTTCGAGGAGTTGGTCGAGGTTGCGGGAGCCCCTTTTGCACCGTGGCCCCCGGCCGACGTAGGAGCCAGCGCTGATTTGCCGCTGCCCGGCGGCGTCGTGGGCGTCGACGCACCGGTGCCCGAGCCGGAGCCGCCGGCGGGAGAGACGCCGACCGGAGGCGGCGTGATTGGCTCGGTGGTCGGAGTGGTGTTGGTGGCTCGCACGGCGCTCGGGGGGAGGGGCGGCCGATCAGCCTCTCCCACATCTGATCCGAAGTTCCAGTATTCAACGCTGCCGGGCTGCGGGACCAGGCTCATCACTCCGAGTGGGCTCACGCTCCAGGCACCCTGACCGGCATTGGCGACCCAGAATGACCAATAGGCGGTCGCCGGCGGGGTCGTCGTGCACGGGTCCTCGGATACCGAGGGCTCGGCGACACCGGATCCGGGCTCGGTGATACGGCACACGAAGGCTGACCCGTCGTGGGCGTCGCCGACGGTGGTGAATCCTTCGGCGATGAGTGCGTCATAGGCGGTGGTTGTCGTCGTCAATGCGGCAAAGCAGACACGGTCGGCATTGCCGCCCCAATGGGAGAAATCGACCACGACAATCACGCCGGCAGTGGTGGTACAGGAGCTGAGTGGGTCAGCCTGTGACACACCGCCCCCCGGGTTGAGGCACACCATCAGAAGGGCCAGCGGGAAGGCGGCCAGGAGCACTTTGGCGAGGCGAGCAAGCTTCCCGAGCGGTGAGCTCATCGGCGTGGGCCCTGCATCGGTGGTGGGGAGTTGTCATCTGGAATCGTGATCGTCAGACTCCTCCTGTCGATCCGGGCCAGCGTCCGGCCCCTTCGGTGTGAAGCAACCCAATCACCCCGGGGGCGCGGCGTACCAGCCCAGGACATCGACGACGACATTGGCGGTGCCGTCGCCGTTGGCAATCGAGATGGTGCCATTCGATGAGAGCTTCGCGACCACCAGGTTGGCCCGGACGTCGCCCGTGCTCAGATTGAGGTCGGAGGTGGGAAGCTGTCTGGGCCCCGGAAACACGGTCAGGAAGGTGTCCTGTGGTGGGGTGACTCCCGTGAGATTGACGACGACCGCAGTGGCATTGGCGGGCACTCCGGCCAATCCCGCCACGTTCAACGTCAAGGTTCCGCCTTGGCCGATGGATTTGCCGGTGCACACGTTCGACGGGCTCTGGGATCGGGTGTCACAGATCCGCACTGGGGCAGCTTCAGCATTGAACTGGGATCCGGTCCCGCCGGCCGCGGAAAAATATCCCGATACGTCAACGACCACATCGGCTGACTGGGAGCTGTACACGGTTATCTGACCAAGACTGCCTCCGGTCGTCGAGAGAGGCACGACGACGCGATTCGCCACCGCCCGGGCCGCCACATAGTCGACGTTGGACGCGAGGGGCCGGGCGCTGTCTTCGGGGTACACGGTCAGGAAGCCCGGCCCCGCTGGATTGACCGCAGTGACGTTCAACACCGCCGCGGTGGCTCCGGCCGGGATCGCGTTGGCACCCGTGACGGAGACGTTGATCGTTCCCCCTGCGCTGAGAGTCGCACCAGCATTGGCCACTCCATTGCACTGACCGTTGGGGGCTGCGTTCTGCGCCCCCGCCCTCGTGTCACAGATGCGTGCCGGGGAGGGGAGGGCCGTATAGAGCCCGGCCCCGGCCCCACCAGCCGCCGTGGGCGCGGTGTAGCCCTCGAGATCGACCACCAGGTCGGTCTGGTTCGACGAATAGAACGAGACGTCTCCACTGGTTCCGGTTCCCACTTCGACCAGGTTCGGTACCACTTGACCGGCCGCATAGTCGATGTTCGAAGACGGGGGCACGGTGGCCCCGGCCGGATAGGCCGTCACGAAGCCCGGCCCGGCCGGGTTGACCACGGTGACGTTGAGCACCACGGCGAGGGCATCCGCCGGCACGCCGAAGTCGCCGGCCACGCTGATGGTCTTGATGCCGCCGCTGGGAACCGTGCTTCCATTGCACTGGTCGGCCGGAGCGGCATCCAGCATGGACGGATTCCCCGCCCTGGTGTCACAGATACGCGCCGGCGTGAGCGGGCTATAGGGGCCCGAGGTGGGCTCGTAGGTAAATTGATCTGTGGTGGACGTGGCCGACGTCCCCCCAAAGGACTTCACCGTGACGTCAAACGGCCCGGTGCCCGCCGCGGGCGGGGAAATGGCGGTGATCGAGGTGCCGGAGTCGACCGTGAAGCTGGGCGCCGCCACGGTACCGAACGCAACCGAGAGTGGATTCGACAGGTTTTGGCCCGTGATGACGACACTCGTTCCTCCGGTGACCGGTCCGGACGGGACTGAGAGACCGGTGACGATCGGGGCGGGCGGGGCATTGAACGGGAAGGTCACCCCCGCCAGTGCCGGCACCGCCTGGTAGGTCGCCAACAGATTGCCGGCAGTCGGAGAGCCAAAGGGGCTGGCGATGGCGCCGGCGTCGGGGCCGCTTGGGACAACGAAATGGAGGAGGGCTGTGACCGGGGTCGCGCCATTCTTGGTGAAGGTCGCGCTGGTGGGGGAGAGGCCCATGGAGAGAAGGGCCTGTATCACCAACGAGGTGGAGTTCGGGTCGCTGTTGCCCGGGGATTGCGAGGGATTGGGTTCGAAGCCCCATCCGGCATCGTCCGAGTCCTGCGTGGTTTCCAAGAAGTTGAGCGCACTGGTCTGCACCGTCCCCGTCAGCGCGCCTTGCGCGACCAGACCTTCAATGGCCACGGCCGTCGTGTTGGTGTCAGGGCCATTGCCCAGGGTCGGGTCGCCGCCGCAGGGATTGGAGACATTGTCGGGCGCCGTCCATCCGCCACTGGGGCACTGGACACCTTGTAGCCAAGAGATGGCAGCGGTGTCCGCGGTGACACCAGCAGCCTTGAGGGCAGCCAGGGCAAGACCTTGGTCGAACGGGCTGGCATTGAAGTTGGGTACTTGGGCATCGGTGCCGAATCGCCCGATATTGGGACCGGTGGTCTGCTCGGTCGCCAACAGTCGTGCCACCAGATCAGTGCCCCCGAAGCTAGCTGGATCGACGCCCAATGCATGGGCATCGAGAATGAGCAGTGACAACTGTCCGGGCCCGTCGCTTCCGTCAGCGGCGATGTAGCTCGCCGAGTTGGCCTCGAGAAATTGCAGGGCGTTGCTCGCCGTCGAGGCATCGACACCGGCGCCGGCCAGCGCGAGGACCGAATTGACCGTCGAGGAGAGATCTGGTGCCGTCGACCCTGAGAGTGGGATGAATCCACCCGAGGTGAACTGAGCACCGAGCCACGCAGCCGCCGACTGGGCGGCGCCGGTTTGGGGAAGGGTGGGGGTGGCCGCGCCAGCCGGAACGCTCAACACGGCTCCAGCACTAAAAACGAGGATGACCGCCCCGAGTATCGCAGCCTTCAAGCGGGTCCAGCTGGTGGCGATGGTGTGCATGGTTCTCGCTTCCCGAGCTTCAGCCCGGAAAACGCCGCAACCTCGCGAGGTTCCACCGAGCCCCTGCCCTAGTGTCTCGACGGTGGGAACTCTGCCCCCAGCGAGGTATTCCGGCTTGAAGAGTGCCTCTCGGCTCACTTCTCACGGTTGCGGACCAGCGCCGGTATTTCACCGGCTTCCCCTCACGGGAGGTACTGCTATGACCGCACGGTATCACATGACATTTCGCTCTGACCGAGAGCGATGTCAGGCCGGAGCGCCGTCAGAACCGCCGGCCACTTCGTAGGACCACAGTTCCGACGACACTGACACGGGACCGCCGTGAGGCGAAGGCCGACCAGCGCCGGCATGGCCATGGCCAAAGGCCGGTGACGACACCCACTGTTGAAACGAAGCCTCGTCTTTCCACCGGGTGACGACCAGCCACTGGTGTCGCTCGTCGGTGGGACGCAAGAGTTCGAAACCTTCGAAGCCCTCCTGGTTGTCCACCGCACCGGCTCGGGCGGCGAAGCGCTGCGCCAGTTCGTCTCCTGCGTCGTCGGGCACGGTGATGGCATTGATCTTGATAACCGTCATGATCAGATCTGATCAGAGTGGCGAGGTGATTGCTACCTCGGGACTGGGCACCACGTCGGCGAACACGAAACCGTCACGTTCGACGATCTCGCCCACGTTCACCTCGAGAGGGTGAGCGAATTCCGGGCCATCCACTACGAACGTGTGAAATTCACCGTTCTCGCCACAAGGGTCAACCCCAAGTGGAAGGTCTCTGAGCAGCGCTTCGTCGTACCAGCGACCGACGAAGCCGGCGGGAGCCTGTGCCGGATCCACGCAGGTGAGCACGGCTCGAATGCCCACCTGCAGGAGGTCTCGTGCCACCTCGTCGGTCGGGCGTTGCCACAACGGGAACAACGGCGTGATCCCGAACTCCGCCAATGACCGCTCACGGTAGGAGCGGATGTCTTCCAAGAAGAGGTCGCCGAAAATCATGGCGGTCACGCCCGCATCCTTCGCGGCGACGCACGCGGTGGCCATGCGCTCCTCGTAGACATCGTTGGGACAAGGCCACGGGAGTTCGACCACGTGCAGCGGCAAACCCAACGCATCGGCCTGAGCCTGGAGCAATGAACGACGCACTGCGTGCATCGCCACCCGGTCAGCCGTCGAGTTGACGGTGGTCACGAGGCCGACGACATCGATGGCTCCCGCCATCCGTGTCGCATGCAGAGCGAGGGCGCTATCCTTGCCGCTCGACCAGCTCATCCACGCTTTCGGCGACGGATCGCCGTCGGCACTGCTGTTGATCGCCCTTCCCGGGAGGTCATCGTCGTCCGGTCCTTCAAGATGACGCACGGCCCAACCGTAGTGGGCCGAGAAGGGATTTCGCCCCCCGCCATCCCCCGCCATCCCGCGCCATCCCGGGCTATCCTGCGCCCTCCCTTCGGTCCGAGAAGTGGCTGGGACTCAATAGCCCGAGTCGGCGCCGTCGTCGATGAGGGGCAATCGAAGCCAGGAGATCATCTGGCGGAGCTTCTCGTAGGCCACCAGTCGAGCCTCGCTGGTTCCCTCCTCTTCCGCCTCGGCGACGACGGCCCAGAGGCGATGCACCATCGACGGTCCCAATTCGAGCAGCCCGCCGCTCCCGGCCGACGCCCACTTGGCCAGCACATAGTGAGCCACCGCTCCTTCGGGGAGCCCCATGGCGGCGGAGAGGTTGCTGATCGTTTCCATCGGATCGACGTGCGCATAGAGAGCAACATCCGATTTGAAGTTGGCGTCGGGATCGTCCTCGTCCCAGTCACCGTCCCAGCCGACGAGATCGACTCTGCGACTGCTTGGTGGCACCCCCCGAGGCTAAACGCCACCGGACTGGAGCGCCCACCGGCGCCGCGCCACAGAGAGCTCCGGACAGCGTGGTCGACACAACGGGACGTGGCCGCGCGGAGATATTCAGGTGGCGCAGATAGGGCAATCTGTTCGGGTGGCCGACGAAAGCGATGATCGAGATGAGCGGCGACCGACGCTGGTGCTGGTCACCGGGCTCCCCGGCACCGGAAAATCCACCGTGGCGGAGGCAACCGCCGAAGCCTTTGGGGCTGCAGTGCTCGGCCACGACTGGGCGATGAGCGGCCTTCGTCCCTACCAGGAGTTGCAGGATGCGCTCGATGCCATGGAGCCTTCGGGACACCGGGTCGTGGGATGGTCCATCCTCCATGCGTTGGCCGCGGCCCAGCTCAGGGCGCGCCGCTCGGTTGTGCTCGACGGCGTGGCACGACGGTCTGAGATAGCAGCGTGCCGCGGGAATGCCCTGAGGGAAGATTCGAGATTCGTGATGATCGCCACCCAATGTTCGGATCGTGCCCTCCACCGATCTCGGATTGAAGGTCGTCAACGCTCCATCCCCAACTGGTACGAGGTCGGGTGGAGCAGCGTCGAGCGCTCGCTCGATGCGTGGGAACAACCCGAAGGCGCTGACCTCTACCTCGACGCGGCCGATTCCTGGGACGCCAATGCCGCCATGCTGGCATCGCTTTTCAGCTGAGGTGGGAGAGCCGTAGTGATCGAGCGGGAGTGGCACGAGTGCAACCGGTTCCAGGAAAGCCGCCTCGATGGAGGATCCCTGGGCAGTGCGGCAGCTGATCGGGGCTCAGGGGCAACAGCCCATGCAGCTGATCTGATCCGTACGGATCGCGCCGACCATGACGATCAGACCATGACCATCGGGACGGCGCAGTGAAGAAATCACTGGCCGGCCACCATGTTTTGCCAACCATGAGTGGTTGACACGGACCAAACCGGGGAGACAGCAGTTGCCCGCACGCAAGGTCGGGCCTGGAGGGCAGTTCTCCCCGATGGGACGCGCCGTCCATCAGGCCCAAGCGGGGGTGGTCCAAGGCCCTCCTCGCCACGACCCGTCAGGAGAACCCATGCCTCGTCGTCTTGCCGGCTTCGCCGCCACCTTGGCCACCGTTTCAGCGCTGGTGTTGACCAGCGGGAGTGCTGGTGCGGCCAGTACCCGACCCCAGCGGGCTCCGTCGGCCCCGCGTGGAGCCGGGGTTCTCATTCGCTCAAACTCCCACGAGGTGTTGCCGTTGCACGGCGGGACGGTCACCAGCACCAACTGGTCGGGCTACGCCGTCACGCCGGCGAGCGGAGGTATCACCGCCGTGACCTCGACGTTCGCGGTACCGACCGGTGGTCTCTTTCCTCCCGGCTTCGCCGCCACCTGGACCGGGATAGGTGGGTACGACTCGGCCGACCTCATCCAAGCCGGCGTGGCGGAATCATCGGTGCCTTCGCTGTCAGTTGTGGGTCAGCAGTACTACGCCTGGTTCGAGCTCCTCCCGAACGCCGAGACCCCGTTGACCGGATGCACCGGAGATGCCACCTGCACGGTCACACCCGGGGAGGCGCTCACCGTCCACATCTTCCAGATCGGCGCCACCGAGTGGACGATCTCCGTGGTCGACGGTGGCCATTGGACGTGGTCGTCCAACGTCAGCTACCAGTCGTCCAATTCGTCGGCCGAATGGATCCAGGAGGCCCCGACGGTCGAGGGACTGCAGTCACTGCTGGCCAACACCGGCACGACGTCATTCGGTCCCACCTCGACGTACACGGCCGGCGGGCAGACCCAGACCATCGCCCAGGGCAATCCCACCCAGATCATCTTGTCCCCTGGCGTGATCAACGAGGCCACCCCCTCCGCGCTGGCGCCCGACGGTCAGACGTTCGACGTCTGCGCTTACGCCCAGACCTGCGCCACTCCGTAGGCAGGATCAATCCGCTGATCAATCCGCAGGACCAATCCGCAGAAATCACTTTGCGCGTGCGCTCAGGGTCCTCGGGTCCTGTCCGGGCACCGGGTGTTGCGAGGACACCCGGTGCCCGGGCGCGCGGTCCCTCGTTTGCTCGCCCCGAGGCCCCGCCGATCGCCCTTGGTGCCCATGTGGCTTGACCCCATGTCGAGGATCGTTCCCTGACACCAGCGTCAGGGTTCAGCTACTCTTGGCCCATGGCACTGCCCAAGATCATCAGCGTTGACGACCATGTTGTTGAGCCGCGTCACGTGTGGCAGACCTGGCTGCCCCAGAAGTACCGGGAGCGGGGCCCCAAGGTCGAGGACAAGAAGTGGGGGGGCTTCAGGCACCTCTCCGGCGCCAAGTACGACATGCACGAGGACCCCGATGGCGAATGGGGCAGCGCCTGGTACTACGACGACGAATTGATCTATGTGCACAAGAAGTTCGTGGCCATACCCCGAGCTTCGACCACCCTCGACGACAAGGGGGAGATCGTCTTCGACCGCACCCAGATGACCATGACGGCCATCACCTACGACGCCATGCGCAAGGGCTGTTGGGACCGGGACGAGAGGGTCAAGGACCTGGCGCTCAATTACACCGATGGCTCGTTGCCCTTCCCGACCTTCCCCCGCTTCTGCGGCCAGACCTTCTACGAGGCCAAGGACAAGGAGCTGGCCTTGGCCTGCGTCATCGCCAACAACGACTGGATGGTCGAGGAATGGTGTGCGCCATCGGGTGGAGTGAACCTCCCTCTCTGCCTCATCCCGCTCTGGGATGTCGAGCTGGCCGCGGCGGAGACCAAGCGCAATGCCGAGCGGGGCGTGCGGGCCATCGCTTTCTCCGAGATCCCGACTCGCCTGGGGTTGCCCAGCATCAACTCCGGCTACTGGGACCCGTTGTGGGAGGTCTGCAATGACTACGGCGTGACGGTGTGCATGCACGTCGGGTCCAGCAGCTCCAACCCGATCGCCTCGCCCGACTCGCACCCCGCCGTGGGCGGCACCCTCGGCTTCAACAATGCCATGGCCTCTCTGGCGGACTGGCTGTTCTCGGGCAACCTGCTGAAGTTCCCCAAGTTGAAGCTGGCCTACTCGGAAGGGCAGATCGGCTGGATCCCCTACGTGTTGGAGCGGGCCGACACGGTGTGGGAGCAGCACGACAGCTGGTTGCACGCCAAGGATCGCATCCCGGTGCCGCCGTCGACTCAGTACTACGGCCGGATCTACGGTTGTTTCACCGCCGACCGCCACGGCCTGCGCTCCCTCGAGGAGGTGGGCGAGGACAACATCTGCTTCGAGACCGACTACCCCCACACCGACACCACCTGGCCCTACTCCGAGGCCTACATCGAGAAGCTGTGCGTCGGCCTCACCGACGAGGTGGCCTACAAGGTGCTGCGCGGCAACGCCATCAAGATGCTGGAGCTCGACCGGGTCTGACGCTCCGGTGGGCCTCGCCTGACGTCACTCCACTCCGGCCAGGCGGGCGTCACCCATGTGGCCGTTTGGGCGCATGGCGGCGACCACCCCGGCCGCGACAGCCACGCCGGCCAGGGCGAGTGCGGTCACCGAGAAGGCGTGGTCGGCGGCGGCCATACCGCCCGCATCCCCACCGCTCACCGAAAAGATCAGCCCGGTCACGGCCAGCCCCAATGCGGTCCCCATGCCCCGGCTCATGTTCAAGATGCCCGAAGCCATGCCGGCTTGTCGTGGGGGCACGGATCCCATGATGGCGGCATTGTTCGGCGAAGTGAAGAGGCCCAGACCGACGCCGATCAAGGCCAAGAGGCCAACCATTCCCGCCGTGCCGGGCCGGACAAGGGCGAGCACAACCAGGCCCAGTGACACCACGCTCATGCCGCTGACGGTGAGCGGCCGCGCTCCGAAGTGGTCGGTCAATTTGCCGGCCAGGGGAGCCACCAGTCCGAACATCAGGGGCAGCGCCATCAGCTCCAGGCCGGATCGGGCCACGCCGCCTCCCAAGCCACGCTCGACATAGAAGGGGATGAGCAAGAGGACGCCGAACATCACCAGGTAGGAACCGACACCACTCAAAATCCCGAAAGAAAAACGCCGCTCGGCGAACAACGACAGGTCCATCATCGGGTCGCGATCGCCCCGTTCGTGACGGATGAACCAACCGGCCAACGCCACGGCGGCCAACAGGAGTCCGATGATCAACGGCGAGCTCCACCCCAGGTCCGCACCGAAGGAAATGGCCGCCAGCAGGAGCACGACGGCGGGGAAGAAGATGCCCAGACCCGCATAGTCAAAGGGCACCCTCCGCGCGAGCTCACGACTCCGGGGTACCAGCAGGAGCGCAGCCAGTGCGCCGACGATGCCGATGGGGACGTTGACGAAGAAGATCAGCCGCCACCCACCGGCCGCCACCAGAAGACCCCCGACCGTCGGCCCGAGCGCCAACCCGATGGCCTGGGCGGCACCTTGGAAGCCGATGGCCCGACCGAGGGATCGGGCCGGGACGACCAGGACGATGATGGCCAGACTGTTGGCCTGCAGCATGGCCGCCCCGAGCGCCTGGAGGGCCCGGAACCCGCAGAGCGTGGCCAGGTTGGGAGCCAGACCACACAGGACCGACGCCAGGACGAACAGCACGAAGCCGTAGACATAGAGCAACTTCCGACCCCGCATGTCGGCGAAGCGACCGACCGCGGTGACCGTCCCCACCAGCACCACCAGGTAGCTGAGGCCCACCCAGGTGACCGCGCCCACGCTGGCGTGGAACGCCCCTTCGAGGGAAGGCAGGGCCACGGTCACGATGCTGGCGTCGAGCTGGCTCATCAGAGCGCCCACGCATACCGCGGCCACGGCCATCCAGTGGGCGTTCGGACTCTCCCGGACGGCGAGGGGGCGTCGGGGTTCAACGAGCAGCCGCTCCCACCTCCACGGTGTCGGACCCTCGATACCAACCGTCACCAGGCCATCCTGAGTGATCGCAAGCTAGATAGCAAATACCGATTTCTCGTTAATACGATAAGCTTTACTTATGGAATCGGGACGGCTGCGCCATTTCCTGGCCGTGGCCGACCACGGCGGGTTCACGGCGGCAGCCCAGGCGGTCTACGTGTCACAACCCGCCCTTTCCCTGGCCGTCCGGGAGCTCGAGTCGGAACTGGGGGCGGCTCTGTTCACACGCCGCGGCCGAACGGTGCGCCTGACCGCAGCCGGTGAGGCCCTCGTCGGCCCGGCCCGACAGGTCCTGCGTGATCTGGAAACCGGGCAGGCCGCCGTGGCCGCGGTGGTCGGACTCAGCGCCGGCAACCTCACCCTGGCCAGCCTGCCGACGCTGGTGGCCGATCCACTCGCCCCACTGGTCGGGACCTTCCGCAGCCACTTCGGCGGCATCCGCATCGATCTCGCGGCCCCCGAAGACGCCAGCGAACTCATCGAGATGGTCATATCTGGTTCGTCCGAGGTGGGCGTGACGGAAGACCATGCCATTCCCGACGCCCTCGTCTCGCACGGACTGGGTCAACAGAAGCTCGTCCTGATCCTCCCCCCGGGCTCACCCCACGCCGATGGCGACCCCATCGGCCTGCCCGAGCTGGGCGACATCCCGTTTGTGGTCGCCCCCGCTGGGACCTCGACGTCCCGACTCTTGATGGAGGCCCTTGCTGCGCTTGATCGGTCACCCGAGGTCGCGGTGGTCACGGCACAACGAGATGCCATTGTGCCGCTGGTGGTGGCGGGTGCGGGTGCCGCCCTGGTCCCTGAATCGCTGGCGTTGTCGGCAGGGGCATTGGGTGCTGTCGTGGCCCGGCCGGAGCCCCCGATCGTTCGCTCCCTGACCCTCGTCCACCGTCAGGGCTCACTCTCCCCTGCGGCGGATCGTTTCGTGGCGATGGCGGCGACGGGTGAGCCATCGGTCCAACCATCGGTCCGGCCGAACCCGGTCAGCCGGACCAGAGAGGCTCGGGCACGGTGAAACCGACGTCTTGGCCCCAGGCGTTCCGATATGAGACCTCGTCCGCCGGCTGACGGGGCGCCACGCCCCACGTCCCGGTGGGGTAGCCAAAGCTGACGCAGCCGGTGAGGATCCAACCTTGATCGTCGGGCACGCCGAGGATCTCGAGCGTTTCGGTCGGATGAAAGAACTGCAAGAGTGCCGTCAGGCAACTCCCGATACCTTCGGCCCGGGCGGCCAGCATGGCGCTCCAGACGGCCGGGAAGATGGACCCGCCGCTTGGATCGAATTGAGAGAAGGGGAAGAGAAAGAGCGGCACCTCGTCGAAGTGGTCGGCCAACCATTGGGCCGAGCGCTGGACCCGGAGGAACTGCTTGGACTCGGGGGCATCGGGATTGGCGGCGGCGGCATCGAGCTGGGTCTTGTACACCGACTCCCAGAGTTGTGCCATGGCGTGTTGGTACAGCGGGGCGAGCGCCGCCTTCTTGTCCTGGTCGTCCAGCAGCAGGAACCGCCAATTCTGCTGATTTCCCCCGCTGGGGGCCCGGACGGCTGCGTCGAGAATCCGCGCCTGGACCTCAAGGGGGATCGGGTCAGGCCTGACCCGCCGCATGGCACGGGTGGTGTAGAGCGCTTCGTGCAGTTCCATGGGAGGGACACTACGCCCCGGGTTCCCACGAGCACATGGTCCGACCGGGAACCCCCGCCCGGACTATTCGACCAGCTGGACCCGCTCCACCGCCTCGATGTAGTCCTCGACCATGCCCATCACCACGTCGCGTGTCCGTCTCACGCTGGTCGCCATGCCAATGACTTGCCCGGCCGGGTTGAAGTTCACATCGACGGCCGCTTCGGGGTACGCATGACCGCGACTGACCGCTTCGATGGCCACCATCATCTGCAGGGGCATGCCCAAAGGCTTTGGGTTTTCGGGCTGTTCCCATGCCTCGGTCCAGTCGTTCTTGAGCATGCGGCACGGCTTGCCCGTCCACGAACGCGAGCGCACCGTGTCGCGCGACGTCGCCTTGATGTAGCTCTCCATCTGCTTGGGGGACACAGCCGCTTCCTCGACCGTGAGCCAGAGCGAACCGGTCCATACGCCAGCGGCCCCCATGACCATGGCTGCCGCCATCTGTCGGCCTGATCCCACGCCTCCTGCGGCCAGCACCGGAGTGGGAGCCACGGCGTCGATCACCTCGGGCCACAGGACGATCGATCCGACATCGCCCGTGTGTCCACCGCCTTCAGAACCCTGGCAGATGACGATGTCCACGCCCGCCGCCTTGTGGTTCAGCGCATGCTTGACCGACCCGGCCAAGGCGGCGATGAGCATGCCCTGGGCGTGGACCTTGGCGATCACGTCGTCGGGCGGAGTCCCCAGCGCATTGGCTACCAGCTTGACCTTGTCGTGCTTGAGGATCACTTCGACCAACGGCGCCGCAGTGGCGGCCGTCCAGCCCAACAGCTCGCGTTTCGGGCCGCCTTCGAGCTCAGGCACTCCGTGGTCGGCCAGGATCTTCTTGACGAACACCCGGTGCTCGTCGGGGATCATGGCCCGGAGCTCAGCTTCGAGTTTGACCGGGTCGAGTTCACCCATCCCCTCGTACTTTCCGGGAATCACGATGTCGACGCCGTACGGACGGTCGCCGACGTGTTCATCGAGCCAGGTCAGTTCCACCTCGAGCTCTTCGGCGCTGAAGCCGACGGCCCCGAGCACGCCCATCCCACCAGTGTTGGACACGGCGGCGGCCACGTCGCGGCAGTGGGTGAAGGCAAAGATCGGGAACTCAATGCCGAGACGTTCACAGAGCTCGTTGTGCACGATGGACCTCCAAGGGTCGTGTCGTTGAAGGGCTTCGCCTCCAAGTAGAACCAATTCTAGTTTGCGGTGGCGTATCCCGCTCGATGTCCGCATCCTCAAGGAGGCGGGCGGTGCTGCCGGGGCCTGGCGCCAGCGATCGTCATGCCGCTGGGGATTGTGGGTCCTCCTGGTCGGCGAACTGGGTTCGGTAGAGCTCGGCGTAGAGGCCGTCCTCGGCCAGCAAGCTGGCGTGGGTGCCCCGCTCAACGATACGACCATCGTCGATGACCAGTAGCTCATCGGCCTCACGCACGGTGGAAAGTCGGTGAGCGATGACGAGGGACGTGCGCCCGCTCAGGGTCTCGCGCAATGCCCGCTGGACCGCCGCCTCGGATTCTGAGTCCAGATGGGCGGTCGCTTCGTCGAGGACCACGATGTCGGGAGCCTTGAGCATGAGACGGGCCAGGGCCACGCGCTGCTTCTCGCCACCAGAAAGCCGGTACCCCCTCTCGCCGATGACGGTGTCGAGTCCGTCCGGGAGGGATGCCACCAGGTGGCCGATCTGTGCCTGGTCAAGTGCGGCCATGACGTCAGCCTCGGTGGCATCGTGGCGGGCGTACATGAGATTGGATCGCAGCGTGTCGTGAAAGAGATGGGGATCTTGGGTGACGACGCCCACGACATCGCGGATGGACTCCATGGTGGCCCGGCGAAGGTCGATGCCGTTGAGCTCGATGGACCCGGCGCTGACATCGTAAAGCCGAGGGACCAGGGACGAGATGGTCGTCTTGCCGGCGCCCGACGGTCCCACGAGAGCGACCATCCGGCCCGGGGCGACCCGGAAGGAGATGTCGTGAAGGACTTCACTACGAGGCCCGGACTCGAGCACGGCCACCGATTCGAGCGAGGCCAGCGAGACTTCACCAGCGCCCGGGTAGGTGAAGTCGACATGGTCGAACTCAATGGACGCAGGACCCCGGGGAATGGCCACCGCATCGGGATCCTCTTGCAGCATGGGGACGATGTCGAGCACTTCGAAGAGACGCTCGAATGAGACCAGCGCCGTCATCACGTCGAGGTTGAGGTTGGAAAGCTGGGTCAGCGGTCCGTACAGCCGCGTCAGGTACTGCGTGAGGGCCACGACCGTCCCCACGGCGAGGGTGCCCTTGATGGCGGCCACGCCGCCAAATCCGTAGACGAGAGCCGTGGCCAAGGAAGCAGTCAGAGTCAGGGCCACGAAGAAGACTCGGGCATACGTGGCCTGAGCGATACCGATGTCGCGCACTCGTCCGGCCTTGGCGTCGAAGGAAGCCGCCTCGACCTCAGGTCGACCCAGAAGCTTGACCAGCATGGCCCCGCCGACGCCGAAACGTTCTTGCATCACCATGTTCATTTCGGAATTGAGGTTGTACCCCTCCATCGTGAGGGATCCGATGTGTCGGCCCACGTACCGGGCCGGGATGAGGAACACCGGGAGGAGGACCAGTGCAGCCAAGGTGATCTGCCAGCTCAAGAAGAACATGGTTCCGAGCACGATGAACACCGTGACCAGGTTGCCGACCACGTTGGAGAGGAGATCGGTGAACGCCTGTTGGGCTCCGATCACATCATTGTTGAGCCGGCTGACCAGTGCACCGGTTTGCGTACGAGTAAAGAAGGCCAGCGGCATCTGTTGAATGTGGCGAAAGACTTTGGACCGCATATCGAAGATGAGCCCCTCACCGATGACCGCGGAGATGCGCCGTTCCACCAGGGCCAAACCGGCGTCAAAAATGGCCAGGCTCCCGGCCAGGACGGCCAACCCGACGACCAGTCGTTCGTTTTTGAGCTCGATGCCGTTGTCGATCAATGCGCGCAGGATGAGTGGGTTGATCGCGGCGATGGCGGCATCCAGCACGACGACGGGGAGGAACACGGCCAGAATCCGGCGGTAGGGAACGGCAAAGGTCAACATGCGCCGGGCCGTGCCCTTCTTCACCCGGTGTTGCAGGACGGAACGGTCTTGGCGGAGCGACCGCATGCCACCCCACCCGCCGCTGGCTCGACCGCCGCCCATGCCGTGACCGCGTGCAGCCATCAGCCACCTACCCCACGGATGGGGCGAGGGCAGACGACACGGGTAGGCAAGGCTATGAGCTTCACTCTCACGTCAAGCTACCGGTGCTCCCGGCCAGCCTCGACATCGGGTTGCCGGAGGTCGGCGAGGCATGGGAGATTTTCGACGCTCGCCGATTCGCTTCGCCAGCTGGCCTGGCCCTGACCAACCCCACCCATCGGAGGAATACCCTCATGACAGATCCCCGGCTTATCCCCGAACCGACGATCTTCATTCTCTATGGCGGCACCGGAGACCTGGCCCACCGTTTGGTCCTGCCCGCCTTTTACCGCTTGGCCATCGCCGGTTTGCTTCCTCCGGAGTGGCGCTTGGTGGGCAACGGACGTGGCGACGTGTCCCACGAGGATTTCCAGGAGCGTGTCCGTGAGAGCCTCGAAGAGTTCGGACCCAAACCGTCGGAGGGTCCCTGGGATGAGGTGCGGTCCCGGTTGCGCTTTGCCGGCGGGGGCTTTGATGCGAGCGATCCCGGATGCCTGCTTGACGTCCTGGCCGAGGCGGAGCAAGAGCTCGGAGGCACGCCGCAGCGGATCCACTACATGGCCGTCCCACCT
The DNA here is from genome assembly GCA_035947875.1 of Acidimicrobiales bacterium. Lineage (GTDB taxonomy): Bacteria > Actinomycetota > Acidimicrobiia > Acidimicrobiales > RAAP-2 > Bog-473. The sequence goes on along the minus strand of DASZJQ010000080.1, from coordinate 2,255 downwards.
GTGGCGTTTGGACCGCTGACGGAAGCAATCGGCGCGCACGGACTGGCTGAGCGGTCGAGGGTGGTCTATGAGAAGCCGTTTGGAACGTCCATGGAGACCTTCCGGGACCTCGACCATGTGGCGCACGCCACCTTTGAAGAGTCGCAGATCTACCGCATCGATCACTTCTTGGGGAAGGAAGCCACGCAGGACGTGCATGTCCTGCGGTTCGGGAATGGCCTGTTCGCCGGGGCATGGGATGCCTCCCACATCGACAATGTCCAGATTGACGTTCCCGAGACCTTGGACGTCGCCGGCCGGGCCAGCTTCTATGAGGCCACGGGTGCCATCCTCGACATGTTGGTTACCCACCTCTTTCAGTTGACGGCAGAAGTGGCCATGGAGCCACCACACTGCCTGGAGCCTGAATGTCTGGCCGAGGCTCGCGAGAAGGTCATCGGGTGCTTCCGCCCGCTTACCCCCGATGACGTGGTCGTGGGCCAGTATCAGGGCTATCGGGCCATCGATAGCGTGCCGGATGACTCTCGCACCGAGACGTTTGTGGCCGCCAAAGTGTGGGTCGACAATGATCGATGGAAGGGCGTCCCGTTTCTCCTGCGTACCGGCAAGTGTCTGACCGAGAGCCACCAACGGGTCAGCGTGGCGTTCAAGGATCCCGTACCCGGTTTGGCCGGTCAGCCCACCGGAGCGAGCGTGCTCGGCTTTGAGCTTTCCGGCGACGGGCAGATCACCTTGACCTTGGTGGTCAAGGAGCCGGGACCCGCCCTGACCCTGAGTGCGGCCACCGTCGCCTTACCGTTGGGCACGGGTTTCCACACCCCGTCCCTCCCGGCGTACTCTCGCCTGCTCCACGATGTCTTGATCGGTGATCGCTCACTCTTCACCCGTCCCGACGGTTTGGAACACGTATGGAAAGTGGCCGACGGGATATTGCACGACAAGCCCGAGCCGATCATTTACCCGCGAGGATCGTGGGGTCCGGACGAAGCGAGCGCCCTGGTGTCACCTCGACACTGGCTGCTGTCGGAGTAATCCGCAGGAGAGTTCGACGACGGTCGAGGAGGGCCGGCGCAACCGGCCGCCAAAATGGGCGGAAACCATTCGGCCATCACGGTCCGAGAGAGCAACGGGCGAAGGTCTGGATTCAGTACGCGCCAGTACCTCGTGCCATCGTCTTGGGGGTTTCCCACATGATCTTTAGGTCCCACCACATCGACCATGAGGCAACGTAGAGGTAATCCAGCTGGGCGAGATCCTCTCGGGTGAGGTCGTTGCGCCCGGAGACTTGCCAGAGTCCGGTGATACCCGGGCGTACTTCGAAACGGCGGGTTCCCCAACCATCCACACCGGACTCAGCAGGGATAAAGGGCCGAGGGCCCACGACCGACATATGGCCCCGGAAGACGTTAATGAACTGAGGGAGCTCATCGATACCGGACTTGCGAAGGAAGGCACCGAAGGGGGTGATCCGGCTCTGCTCGCTCGACTTGTCTCGTATTTCACGAAGGGGGCGATTGACGTCTTCTGCCAGCCCTCCCGGAGCGACGTTCCTGTCGGTCTCGGTGGCGACCCGCATGGAGCGAAATTTTGAGATGGTGAATGGGTGTTGGTGCCGCCCCAATCGGTTCTGCTTGAAGAAGATCGGACCCGGTGAGCTGAGCTTCACTCCGACGGCAACGACCAGAAGCAGTGGAGATGTAACGAGCAGGACGATTGAACTGACGCCGATGTCGAATGCTCTCTTCATGGACCGATCCCATGCACTCATATGGGGTCGGGCGAGTTCCAGAAAGGGTGTGCCGGACAGGTCACTCATGCGGGATCGCCAGCTGACCAATTCGAAGTAGCGAGGCACCATGGCCAGGTGAACGGTGTCTTGGAGCCGGCGATAGGTGTTCAGGGACTGCTCCGAAGCCTGTTCGGGGAAGGCAACCAGAACGCGGTGAACCTCCAACTGGGGGCAGAGCAACGGAAGATCGCGCACACGCCCGACGGCCCCTTCCTCTACGACATCGCTGTCGACCACTCTCCCGACCAGTGTCATGCCCGAATCCTGCCGAACATTGGTCATGATCCGCTCCGCCAATTGTCCCGAGCCCACGACGATCACTCTCGTCGTGGTGAGGGCATGGAGGAAGTACCGCATCCCGATTCGTCCAAACGTGATGACGACCACGGTGACGATCACGGCGAACACGAGTTGAGTTGCATTTGCTTCGGCGCGATGAAACGTCACATGGAGGAGAGCGTCGACC
>DASZJQ010000079.1:0-13688 GCA_035947875.1 Acidimicrobiales bacterium | reverse complement strand
GCCGTCGGTCGGATTCGACGGCTGGCAGCGTGCCCTCGATTTCCCGTCCGGCCGGTGCCTTCAGGAAGCTCTCGGGGGTCCGTCCCAGCCAGCGTAGGAAGAAGAGTGCGTGTTGGCAGCTCGTGCTTCCCCGCTTGGCGATGCCGGTGATGGTCGAGGGGCTGATCGGATGGTCATGACGGCGGGCGTTCAGCGCTGCAGACAGGTCCCAGATCTCGTCCGCCACCTGACGCCAGGAGAGCCCGTGGGCGTCGCGCCGGTCGTCAAGGGCCTGGAAGAGGGCCAGCCCGTCGAAGTCGAAAATCGGCACGTCGGTCACGTCACGAGGCTAGGTCCGGGCTCGCCACGCCACGCCAGCGCTGCCAGGAGTCCACCGCTTCCCAAACCGATACGCCCGCTTGGGATACTCGGTGGATTAGCCAGCCGGACATTCCCGCCGGATACCACACCGTCACACCTCGGATGGTCGTAGCTGACCCTTACGCTGAGCTGGAGTTCCTCAGGTCGGTATTCCACGCCGCGGGTGAGCCTCGCGCGACGGGCCCGTAGAGTGCGCATCGGCGACTCCCTCGTTCTCCTGTCGGGGATGGGTGAGCGGGAGTCGCTTCCGGCGTTTCTCTACGTCTACGTGGACGACGTCTTCCGGAACGAGCGTCACGCCTCGCCGAGGGTGCTAGTCCCTAGAGGGTGGAGAAGGGTAGAAAGACCCTTACTGGGGCGCCAGCCGGATGACATCCGCGAGCCAGGCTTCGGCGGTGGGGGTGTCGAGTCCCGGGTTGATGTCGAAGCGGTCGGGGACGAGTGAATCGATCCTCCAACCGGAGGCAAACGCGGCGCGCAACTCGCCTTCGGTGAACCGGTGGGGACCCCAGTCGCCGGGCTGACGGTCGCTGAAGCACATGAGGTAAAGGTGGCCACCCGGGCGAAGGGCGGCATGCACAGCCGTGACGTACTGGGTGCGAGCGGCGTCGTCGAAGACGTGGAACAACCCGCTGTCAACGATGGAGTCGAAGGTCTCGCCAAGCCCGTCGAGGTCGAGCGCGTCGAGCACCTGGAAGCTGGTGTCGATGCCGCGCTCGGCGGACTTGTGGCGGGCGATCTCGATGGCGCGGGGAGAGACGTCGATGCCGAGAGCGCGGGCGCCATGGAGGGCTGCAAGGATGGTGTGCTCGCCGGTGCCGCAGCCGGCGTCGAGCAGTGCCCCACTGAGCGCGCCAGCCTCGGCGAGGCGGACGAAGGCTGGCTGCGGGCGGCCGATATCCCAAGGCGGCGGCACGCCGACGTAGGAGTCATCCCAGTCTGGGTGTGGGGCGTCAGGAGCGGTCATGTCACCATTCTCTGCCACTCGCGAGCCAATCCAGCACGGTCAGGCCACCACGATCGTTGCCGCGAGCGCCATCCTATGGTCCTTCGACCACGGTGGTCCCAACATTGCTCGCGGGCCGTGAAGCACCTCGTCCGCTCGCTCACCCAGGATGCGGACCGCTTCGTCCTCGACGTCCTTGGAGTTGTAGAGGTGGACCTCCCAGCCGCGCTGGCGTGCGAGCTCGGCCAGCACCTGGCAGTACATGACGGAGTCGGCCCGGCTCTCGTATGGAGCGCGACGTTGGACGGCAATGTCCTCGGGGAAGTCAGTTGGCCAGGCTCGAAGCGACATCGAGACAATCGGCTCGGGCAACGTGGTCGCCATCTCATCCAGTGCCGCCGACGTTGCGCGCACGACGGATGCTCGAACGTCCGCCACCAACGCCGCCAGAGCGTTGTCGTCGAGAGGCTCCGCCGATCGGTGGAGCAGGTGTGGGCCGCCCACGTGGTGGATCGGTGCCGTCGGCACGCCGGGCTCGATCAAGTCCATCCTCCGGCGGTCCACGACCTTGTGGTCAGCCGAGGACATGACGGCTACGGCCCAGCCGAAGTGATGAGCGATGCCGAGACGCATGCCACCGATTCTGCCTCGGCATTCCCTTGGATGCCCTCTACCCCCCGGACTGGGGTGCTCCGCCTAAAGAAATCGGAAACCAACTTTTAGCGAGCGCCGAATCGGCGTCCCGAGCGCGAAACTCGGCATCGCTACTGAGTGCCGAGGTGACACTGGCCCAACGCTATTCACAGGGAACACCTCCGATTGAGGCCCACGAGGTCGTCAGTTCAAAAAGCTGGCGACTCGAAACGAGGACTTTCCGCCCGGCTCTTCGACGGTCACGTCGTCCCAGCTCAACAGCCGGTTGTAGCTACGAGATATCCATGGCCCCATTTACGCGTTACCTACAACCGAGTCGGCGATCCCAGTGAACGCCATATTGTAGCCCGACGGTGATAATCGCCATTGACCTGGGAAGACGCTCTCGCTTCCAGCCAGCCCAGGTCGGCACCGTAGGTACCAAAGCGAATCACGTGATCCTGTCACCTCCCCATGCTGGTAGCCCCTCGGCACACATGCACGCCACACCCTCCCGAAGGGGGCTACCCACCTGTTGCGATGACCGGAATCTTCCTAAATTGACCTGATGGCAAGCCGTCTGTGCGCTGCTGCGGGGTCCGACATCGCGGATGGACGGCCCCCGTGACCTCCCTCTTCTGGGTCGTCGCACGCCAGCTCCGGCCGCGGTGGCGCAGCTGGGCCCTCCTAGCCACGCTGGTGGGGCTGACCGGGGCGGTCGTGCTGACCGCGACGGCTGGAGCGAGACGAACCGACTCCGCCTACCCGCGCTTCCTTCAGAGCGCCCACGCCGCCGACGTGCTCGTCAGCCCCAACAACACCGGGTTTGGCGGCTATTACCAGGCGCTCGCCAAGCTGCCGGGCGCCGAAACGGTGGCGCCCGTGATAGGGATCCAGGCCCTGCCCTTCCGGCCTGGCCCGAAGTTGGTCGAGGCGCAAGTTTATGCGCCCGCCGATCGGCGCTACGGCAACGTGATCGAACGTCCGCGCGTTGTTTCGGGACGACTGCCCGATCCGTCCCGGGTCCACGAGGTGGCGCTGGACCTGAGGGCGACGCAGCAGCTCCACGTGCAGGTCGGCGGGACCATCATGCTGGCGGCCACACTCTCGGCGGGGCCGCCCGGTCAGCAACCAAAGGGACTGAAGGTCTTCCGCCAGAGGGTCGTCGGTGTCTTCGTGACGCGCGACAATCCGGTGCCTATCAACGCGCTGGCGCAACTCCCGGTCGTGTACGCCACTCACGCGTTCTACGCCGCACTCGGCTCCCCCTACCGGGGCTTCGACGGAGCCTACGTGCGTCTGCGTCCCGGCGCGTCGGCCTTTCAGTTCGGTCGCCAAGCAGAGGCACTGGCACAGAGGTACCCGGCGACGGGAGGCAGCGTCTTCGTGGCCAACCTGAGTGACCAGGCCGCCCAGATCGAGCGTGCCATCCGACCCGAGGCGATCGCGCTCGGGCTCTTCGCTCTCGTCGTTGCCCTCGCCGCGCTGGTGATCATTGCGCAGGCGGTCCTTCGACAGCTGCGCGCGTCCAGAATCGACCTCTCAACCCTGCGCGCGCTCGGCCTCACCCGCATGCAGCTGTGGTCGATCAGCCTGCTTCAGGTGACGGCCGTGGCCATAGTCGGCGGGCTCGTCGCGGTCGCCGCCAGCGTGCTTGCGTCGCCGATCATGCCCCTCGGCGCGGCCCGTCTCGCGGAACCCAGTCCAGGTATCGACGTCGATGTGGCAGTGCTCGGCCTTGGCTTCGTCGCCGTCGTGGTGCTGCTGGTCGCCGCCGTCGCCTGGCCATCATGGCGGCTGAACTCGGAGACCCAGACGACCCGGTACAGCCGGACGGCACCGCTGCGCAGCGGGCGCCGGCTCGCTTGGCTCACGAGCAGCGCGGCGCCGGTGACAGCGTCGCTCGGCATCCGCGAAGCGCTCAATCCCGGTGCCGCGCGGGGCGCTGTGCCCGTGCGCAGCGCGCTCGTCGGCACCATATTGTCGATCGTGGTGGTTATCGGGACGTTGACGTTCGGGGCCAGCCTGGTCCATCTGGTCACGACGCCGCAGCTCTACGGCCAGACCTGGCAGGCCTCCATCGACACCCAGTTCCAGACCATTCCCTCCTCGTTCATCCATGCCTCGCTGAACCACCGCCGCGGCGTCGTCGGTTGGATCGCCGGGAACTTCGGGACGGTCGACGTCATGAATTCACACATTCCCGCCATCGGTCTTGCCCGGGGAGTCGGCCCGCTGGTGGGGCCGACCCTGGTGAGTGGGCATCTGCCCACGCGACCAGACGAGATCGCGCTGGGCGCTTCGGTGCTCCGCTCGGTCGACCGAGAGGTCGGGCAGGATTTGACGGTCCACGTCAATGGCGTGCGGCGGAAGATGCACATCGTCGGTCAGGCGGTGTTTCCCGCCTTTGATCAGGGGAGCTTCACGGCGACCGATCTGGGACTCGGTGCCGTGGTCACGGCCGGAGATCTCGTGCCGCCTGGGGTGCCGGTCTCGGATTCCTACGTGTTCTTCTTGGTTCGCTTTGCACCAGGTCCCGATCAGGCCAGCGAGGTGGCGAGCTTTGGGCGGGCCACCGCCCGGTATTGCTCGGGAGTACAACAAACCACCTGTTTCGTGACAAAGCAGGTTCCGTTCGACGTCGGCAACTACGCGCGCATCGAAGATGTGCCCGAGTTCCTCGCCCTAGTGCTGGCCGTCCTTGGCGTAGGCGTGCTTACGCAACTGATGATCCTCTGGGTCCAGCGGCGCCGCCGGGAGATCGCCATCCTCAAGACGATCGGATTCGTCCGTCGCCAAGTCGTTTCGCTGATCGCATGGCAAGCGAGCACCTTCGCGGTGCTCTCGCTGGTCGTCGGGATCCCGCTGGGGATCATCGTGGGCCGCGGCACCTGGGCGCTCTTCGCCAACGAACTGGGGATCGGAGCGTCGTCGGTCGTTCCGTCCACCCGCATCGTGCTGTGCGTTCCGGCCGTACTGCTCATCTCCCTGCTCGTCGCGGTAGGTCCGGCCTGGTTTGCCAGCCGCCTGCAACCGGCCAGAGTCTTCCGGACTGAATAGACAGCATATGAAGGAACTCCCGGAGCGCCGCCGTACGTTCGCCTGGGCCGGGTCGGCAGGAAGGACCCGCTCGATTCCGGGGCCTGTGCTAGCCGCTTTCGTCGAGGGAGAGTTTATTCATGCGAGCCCAACCGTCACCTGGACCTTAAAACGTTGATGATCTGCGGAGCCTCGGCAAGCACCTATGTCAGCCGGGAGATCGCCGCCTTGCAATGAGCCGACTCACATGGGCTTTGCCTGCTTCCCCGTCTCTGGGAACTCGACCAGTACCCAAAGGTTCGGATCTCTGCGCTGCGGCACCAATCGTAGGAGATGTTGCCCGGCTCGGCGCGGGGAGCGGTCGTGAACTCGTCCATGAGCAAAGGCCAACCGTCGGAGTACTCGCGGCGTCTGGGTGCTTCACAACGACGAGGATCATCAGCGGCTCAACTGAGGATACTTCCGAGGGGCTTGCAGCCAGCTTCGACCGTGCCGAGCCTCTTCACCTGCCGGAGCCCGGTCGCGGCGAGCGCAACCGACGCCGCGACATTTAGGAGGATCGCCGTCCGAGTTGCCCGACTCCAAGACCAGCGGCGGTAGGTAACGGGCTCGATGAGTGTTCCGAGGATGCAACCGATGCCCACTCCCGAGCAAATGAGTGCTGGCCCAATTCCGCCCTCTCCATGATTGGATCGGGCGGCCCATAGCGCTGCGACGGGCATCGGCCATGGCGCAGCGACGCCCGCTCCCCATCCGACGAGGACCGCCCATGGCACCGAAAGTGGAACCCTGATGTGGAATGGCTCGCCGGGCACCTCATCTCGTATCGCCACCGCGCTACCGAATCCAGCGGCGCAGGCGAACGCGAGGGCAGCTGCGGCGAGCGCTCGGTCCCTGTCGTCGATCACGGGGCCTTCCCAGAGCCATCGGGCGCTCTTGCGACCCCGCTGAACGACCGCTCGCTAAAGCTCAGCACAAGCCCTCTCCGGCCAGTGCGCATGCCCAGTGTGCGCTCCGTGGCGTGCCCTTGGCGAAGTCGATCGCCTCCCGGCAGCGGGGCACCGCCGCGGCCTGCCGAGGCTCGATGACCCGGTCACGTCTTGTCGTGGTCCGCACGGCTGCCGACAACCCGATCACTCGGCCCGCAGCAACGACGCCGTGGGTGTCCGTGCAGCGATGCGCCCAGGGAATGCAGCCACGACATTGGCGAGACCGAGTGCCCCGAACCCGATGAGGACCACCGTCAAGGCAGGGACGGTTGGTTGGGGTACGACGTTGATCTGCCGGGCGAACAGATCCCATAGGAACCGGCCCAAGGTGATGCCGAGGGGCACCCCCACGATGGTCCCGGCGGCGACGGCCATGCTGGACTGCCAAGCGACGACGGATCCGAGCTGGCGTCGGGTGAACCCGAGGGTCTTGAAGAGAGCCAGGTCGCGTCGGCGACGGCGGACCGAAGCAAGCAACGTCAGTCCCAGGGCGATCACCGCCGCGGCGCCCAGTGCGGCACCGAGCAGCGCTGGGGTGGTCCCCATGGAGCGGTAGTTGACGATCTCGGCCGGGCGTTGCACGGGCGCAACGACCCCGCCGTTGCTCGCGGGGACGAGTCGCTGGAGCGTGTGGAACGCGGCCGCTGAGTCCGCCCCGGGGCGCAAACGCACCAGGATGTTATTCGGATCGGCGCTCGGGTTACTGGAGCCGGACGCGGCGACGTCCCGCGGGATGAGCTGGTACGAGAGCAGCGCCCCAGTGCCCATCTCGGTGTGCATGGTGCCGTTGATCCCGAGTGAAGGCAGAGTGGCCGTTCCCACGATCCGAAGACGCGTCGGTTTTGCGGTTCCGGTCCTCACTTGGACCGTGTCGCCTATGTGCTTGTGCAGCTCGCTCAGCGTGGCGGCACCGAGCACGATTTGGCCGGGGGCGTCGAGTCCGTGCCCGGACAGCATGGGGGGTCCGACCGGCGCGTTCGGGCTGGCCCCGATGACCGGCACCGTCTGGCCGTCGACCTTGAAGGTGGCGAAGTAGACACCCGTCCACGCGGCCACGCTCGGATCGCGGTTGAGAAGGGCCGCCGCGCGCTGCTGGGAGATAAAGGTGGGATTGCCGGCGCTCAGCGCGTAAGTCCAGTTCCATCCGTACAGGGCGGGGTGTGAAACCAGGGTGTCGAGACTGGCCCCGAAGGTGACCGTGGCCACCGTGACGATCATGGCCAGCGCGGTGCCCAGGATGGCCGACCGTACCGGCACGGCGTTGCGGCCACCGCCGGGACCGAAGGCGAGGCGCGCTCCCTCGATTGCGGGCACGGGTAACCCCGATATTGTGGCCGCTCGCGCTACGGTCGATCCCCGCTCTCTGGCTCGTCCTTGCCGCAGGCCATTTCGGTGCGGTGCTTGCCGATAGGCCAGCGCAATGGCCACGGCGGACAATCCTCCGATCAGGACCAGCACACCCAAGCCGAGGACCGCCCAGTCGATAGCGATGCCGAGGCTGGGATCGACTGGGCGCACCAGGCCAATCGGGGCAAGGGGGGAGAAGGCTATGGCTGCAGCAGCGGCCAGCAGCGCCCCGGCGACCACAGACGCCAGGATGCCGAGCAGCCCGTCGCCGAGGGTCATGGCGGGGCCAGCGCCCAATGCCCGCAGTGTGCCGAGGTCATCGCCACCCAGGCGCAGCTGGCGGCCGATCACCTCGCTGGCGATCAGCAGGGCAGCCAAGGCCGCGATCCCTCCGAAGACACCCAGGGCAATTGACTCGGGCTTGATGGCCCGCTCCGCCTTGGCTGCGGTGAGGGAGGTGACGTAGAAAACCACCGGAAAGCCTTTCGGCAGCAGCGGCTCTATCTCGGCTTCGGCGGCAGCTACGTCCCTCGAGCCGCCGTCGAGTTGAATCGCCGTCTCAGTGTCGTTGACGCAACACCGCGTGAGTTGGCGGGTGAGGGCCGGAGTGAAGAGCACGCCCCCATCCAGCCCAGCGTCGACGTCGTCTTGCACTACCTCTCGGCTGAAGACGGCCTTGCCGACCACCTTGACGTCGAGGCGAAGATAGGGCTTGACGCTCGGGCTGCCGAAGTCCGGTGACTGCTCCTGCGCGCTAGTGAAGAACCCAATGGGAACGACCTCACCGACGCGCACCTGCTTGGGGGTGCCTTTGGCGTCCATGACGACCTCGTCGGCTCGTCCGGGGTTGGCCATCCGACCTTGGACAATGGTCACGCGATCTTGGTCGAAGTACTCGCCGTCGATGCTGCCGGGGAGTCCCAAGGCGTTGGCCATCACGGCGCCGCTCGGTGCCAAGACCGCAGCATCGAGCCCGCCATAGCTCTCAACCCGCTTGACGTCAGGCAACCGGGCGATCTTGCGCACCAAGCCTCGATCGACGCCCGAGTGGTTGCCCCGGTCCGCCTCGTACAGCCCGGTCAAGACGGTCAGGTCCGAAGGAGCGGTGCTGGCCAAGTACCTAGGAAACGACGACTGCGTACGCCTCGCCGCGGCCGCCGCGCCCATGGCCAAGCCACCCACCAGGCCGATCAGGAGGATCAGGGAGAGATAGCCGCTCCACCGGCTCCCGATGGTCGCCCGAAAGCGATAGACGGCGAAGCGGAGCACCTGCCGATTCACTTACCTGCCCCACTCAATCTCTGCAGTGTCACCTCAACTCGGCCTCCCGCGGCACGCTCCCGGGCTCAACCCTCTCCGACAGCGTGTCCGCTCGGTGGGCCCCATACAAGGTGGTCAGCCGACCTGTGGACCTCGTGCTAACCCCCCCCAGTCCAGGCCGGGATGGAAACACAGGACGAGGTCCGCAGAGAAGTTCTGTCTCGTCGGTTCAAATCGCCGGTGAACACTTCTGCGAGTGCGTTCCGGACCACTATTTATGCCGTATGGCCTGCACTAATGCCGGTCTGTGGCCAAGGTGGCCGTGGCCCGATTTACGCGTTAGCTCCAACCGCGCCCGTCACGATCGATGCCATCCTCAGGCCCGACTGAGTTCAGCATCCATGGGGTCAACGCCTCAGGGCAGTCCCAACGGGATTCGACGCGTATCGCTACCTTGAGAGAGCGACCAGGCATGTCCACCCGGTAAGTCTTAGTGAAGTTTGACCAGCTCAGGCATGTCGACTCGTGCAGTGCCTCCAATACGAAAAAGAAGCTCCAACTGGGCGGGAACTCGTCCGCGCCCGGTTGGAGCTATGTGGTGGCGGGGGTGGGATTTGAACCCACGACCTTCGGGTTATGAGCCCGACGAGCTACCAGACTGCTCCACCCCGCGGCGAAGGAGAGCAGTGTACACGGCTCAAAATGGCCCGACCAGGGCGACCCCGCTCAGATGGTCTGTGCGGTGGGCGGTGGCGGGGGTGGCGACGAGGGATCGACCGTGGAGGCGGGCGGCGGGGGCGGTGACGACGGGCTGGCCGCCGTTGGCGGTGGCGTGGCCGGGCTGGCCGCCATGGGGGGACCGTCCGGAGACACGGTGGGGTTTCCGGCCGTCGATTCGGGCGCGAGTGTCAGGGCGCCGTGCTCGCTCTCGTGCGCCTGGAGGGTCGTCACCAGTCGCTCGATGTCGGCCTCGGTGGTGGGCGTGGCCCGGCCCGTCCTGGTGGCGTAGTAGGCCGCGCCGAGGTCCTTGAGGGTGGCGTCGGCCGACTTCTTGGACTGGACCTCGCCCAGCTTGGTCTGGCCTTTCTGGGCCGCATCCTTGGCCATGACCGAAGCGGCCGTCGCCTGTTGCTTCACCTTGTCCATCAGACCCATCGGCTCGTCCTTTCGCTGCGCAGATTCAATTCAGCTTTTCACGTCTGATCGGCGCGTGCCTCCGAGTTGTCCCGCCGCCGCTGCAGCCGGCGTGGAGGTCGTCGAGGTCTTGGGCTGGGTACTGGTCGGGACCGTGGTGGTCGAGGTGGTCTTGGCCTTCTTGGCCGCCGGGGCGGTGGTCGTGGTGGTGCTCGTACTCGTTCCCACCTGCGCCTTCAGCGCCTGTTGGGCCAGGGCGATCTGTGCCTCCATGGCCGTGATGTCGCTCTGGTAGGTGGCGAGGTCGCCGTTCTTCAGCGCCGCCAGCGCCGCCTGGTAGTCGCTCTGGGCCGTGTTCAAGTACTGCTGCACCTGGGTGGGCACGGTGCCCCCGCCGGTACCGGTGCTCGTTCCACCGCCGCCGCCCGTCGCGCTGTTGCCGGTCCCGCTCTGCGTGGTGACCGTGGTCTGCAAGATGTCACTCAAGGTCTGGGACAACGACGAGTCGATCACCACGCGCTGGCCGACCACGCCGATGACATAGGTCAGCCGGGGCAGGGGGTTGGTAGAGGACGCCACGTACAGGGGGCGCAGATAGACCACGGCGTTGCCGACCGGCACCATGAGCGTATTGCCGAGCAACACTTCGGATCCCTTCTGGTCCAGCAGGGTGATGTCTTTCGAGACCGTGCTATCGGATTGGATATAGGAGTCGGCGTTGGCCGGTCCGGTCGTTCCCTGCGGGGTCTGGTAGACCGTGAGCTGCCCGTAGTGGCCCGGGTCCGAATTGCCCATCATGAAAGCCCGCAGGTTCAGGTTGCCCGACGCCGAGGTGTTGTTCTGGGTGGCCGGCACGAAGGCCTCGGTGATGGTGAACGCCTCCGACTGGGAGCCCGGATAGGCCATGACCTGGTAGAGGGGTGCCATCCGGGCGGGGTTCGTCGACACCAGCTGTCCCTGCGAGTTGAAGGTGTTCACCACCGAGAGGGCCTGGGACTGTGGTCCCGCCCCCGCCGTCGGGGACAGCTGCCAGGCCCCGTTGTCGTTGTAGAACGCCGAGGGTGTGGTCAGGTGGTACCGACCGTAGACGGCCGACTGGATGGAGAAGATGTCCTCGGGGTACCGCAGGTGGGCCTGCAGGGTCGCGCTCATCTTCGACAGGGGCGTGAACATCTGGGGGAAGGCCGCAGCATAGGCCTTCAGGATCGGATCGCTGGGATCGGCGTCGTAGAAGGTCATCTTGCCCGAGTAGGCATTGATCACCACCTTGACCGAGTTGCGCACGTAGTTGTAGCTCCCGGGCAGGTTGCTCCCGACGGCCACCTGCTGCGTGCCGGCGTTCTCCGAGTACGGGTACTGATTCGTCGTGGTGTAGCCGTCGAGCACCCAGTCGATATTCCCGTTGTCCACCACGGCGTAGGGGTCGTGGTCGAACGAGAGGAAGGGGGCCGCCTTCTCCGCCATCTGCACCGGGTCCCGCACGAACATCAGGCGCGACTTGGAGGTGATCTGGTCGGAGATCAACAGGTTGAAGTCGCCCAGCCGCAACGCGAAGGCCGCCCGCTTGAGCAACGAGGTCAGCTGCACGCCGCCGGTCGCATCGGGGCCCGTGTAGTGGCTCTCGACGTTGTTGTTCTGGGCGTTCTGATAGTCGACCTCCAGCTGCTTGGTGTTGGCCACCACGTACCCGGTGTCGCCCAGGGCGAAATAGACGCCCGGTTGGTTGATGTTGGGCAGGCCCTTGGAGGAACTGGGCGGGACATTGTTGATGCCGTAGACAGGACTGCCGTCGCTCTGTGTCTGGTTGGCCAGCCCCACCACCGCCCCGTTGCCGTGGGTGTAGACGAGGTGGGTGTTGGTCCACGTGGCTGAGGGCAGCCCCGAGTCCGCGATCGAACGGACGCCGATCAGGACGGGGGTGAGTTGTCCGTCCACCGTGTAACGGTCCACCCCCAGCTGCTGGAACGTGTAGTACGACGTGATGTCCTGAGCCCGTTGGAACGTCTGCAGCGAGATGCTGTTGTCAGGGTCCCAGAGCCTGATGTTGTTCAGGGTGGCGTTCGACTGGGCCACTTGGTCCGCCGTGACGCTGGTGGTGGCTTGGAAGTTCTGCGTCCTCACGTGATTGAGGTTGTAGGCGGCCCGGGTGGCGTCGATGTTCCGTTTAATGTACGGCGCCTCGAGTGAGGCCTGGGCCGGGTTGACCTTGAGGGTTTGCAGGAGGGCCGGGTAGATGACCCCGACCACCAGGGCCACGAAGGCCCAGATACCGACGGCCAGGATGGGCAGCGTCCAGCCCTGGCGGCGGATGTTGTAGAGGAGGATGGCCGCCGCAAAGATGGAGATGATGATGAGCAGGGTCTGCGCCGGCAGGCGGGCGTGCACGTCGGTGTAGCCGGCGCCGTTGACGTAGCCGTCCTGGGCGTTGACCTCTGACCAACGCTGCAGGATGTACCCGGCCGCCTTGGTGAGGGCGATCAGGGCCAGCAGCACGGAGAGATGGGCCTTGACCGCCGGTCCGACCCGGGGGATCCCGCGCTGGGGCCGAATGCCGCCGTTGAAGTAATGGAACACCGCGGAGACGACCAGGGTCACGATCAGGATGGCCAGCACCCAGTCCACCACGAAGGTCAGGAACGGCAGCTTGAAGACGTAGAACCCGACGTTCTTGTGGAACTGCGGGTCGGTGGCCGCGAAATTGCCGCCGTGGCGGAAGAGGATCCAATTCTGCCATTCGCCGATGGTTCCCGACGCCGCGATGAGGGCCAGCACGAAGGCCAAGACGACGTAGACCCGCCCCGAATACGGCCGCACGATCTGCTGGTAGCGGCGTACCACCTCGTCCTCGTGGGTGGCCGAGACGACCTCGTCGGACAGGCGATCGCAGATCACGAGGTTGACCCACAGGACGACGAAGAAGATGGCCCCGAAGCTGCCGAAGAGTCCGAGCTTGATCCACAACAGCGTGGAGAAGACATTGTGGTAACCGACCGAGGAGAACCAGAGGCCGTCGGTGTAGATACTGGCCAGGGAACTGATCGAGGCGATGAGCACCACCAGGACGATGGCAATCCCGATCAGCCACCGACGAAGCCGCCGCCGGGGGTGGGGCGGCCGGGCGTACGAGAGGTTGTCAGGGGTGCGCACGGTGGGGATCCTAACGTCCACCTACCTGCAGAAACGGCGCGCGGCCGGCGGCCGGGATGGCCAAATGGCCTCTGATCAGGTCGACGTTGGTGCCACAAGGCACCGGCAGCCCGCGTGGGCGGGAGGACCGGCGTGTCCCGTCGGGAAGCCTTCGGCTACCGTGACCGGCCCCGCCAGCGCGTTGTCATCGCAGTCCGAGCATCCATCCGTCGACGTCATGACCCACCGCACCGTTCCCTTCTTGGTGACAGCGGCCAACACGCCGGCGGAGAATGACTGCAGCGCGCAGTCACCCACCAGCCGTTCGATCCGCTCCCCCCGCCACTCCCGGTAGGCCGCGCCCACGCGCGCGCTCACATCCTCGCCGGCGTCCGTCCCTTCCTCGATGCGCCGTCGCACCATGGTCACCACCGAGCGGGCCAATCCGGTGGCCGCCTTCTCGGCCGCCGCCTCGGTTGGGCCCTTCGCCGCCTTCCCACCGGCGAACTTCGTGCCCGCGGTAAACGCCTCGGCCAGGTGCCCGGCCGCCGCCGCGGTGAAGGTGGCCAGGTGCGCGTCTTCGGGCCCGAGCAGTGCCTCCCCCTCGGTCGTCGGGGCCACCCGCAGGACGTCGAGCAGCCGATTCTGGTCGTCCCCCAGCGCTCGCTTGATGTGCCGCGAGAGCTGCACCGTGATCGGGGAGATCAGCTCGTTTCGCCGGCCGATGAGCGCCTGGTCGGGATCATCATTGACCTCGACGACCTCGCTGACCTCGACGGCCTCGGGCTCGGGCGCCACGAACTGCGTCGTTGCTTCCGAAGGCCCCTTGGCCGGTGCCGACGGAGCGGCGGAGG
>DASZJQ010000078.1:0-12927 GCA_035947875.1 Acidimicrobiales bacterium | reverse complement strand
GCAGAGCGGACAAATGCGCAGCTCTTGAAAAGCTGTGAGGTGCAAGCCTCCGTGGGTTCGAATCCCACTCCCTCCGCTGCTTGGGCTGACGTGGTTCTTCGGTTCTTCGGAAATGAAGTTGTGGGTCCTGAGGTCGAGGCGGATTCTTGGGGTTACGTGGGTGGTCTCAATCAGTGACTGAGCCGAAGACGGACTCGTCTGCAGTTACGGTTCAACCGGCGACGGCGTAGAGCTTCCAGCTCCCCGGCACCCCCTTCAGCACGTGGTCACCTCGGTCATTGAACTCAATGCCCGAGCCAACCACGAGGTCCTTGACGGTGCCCGAGACGAGGACCTCGCTCGGTGAGGCCAAAGAACCGACGCGAGCTGCGATGTGAACGGCGAGGCCGCCCAGATCGTTGCCTCTCACCTCGCACTCACCAGTGTGGAGACCGATGCGCAGCTCGATATCGAGTGCTCGGGCGGCGTCGATGATCACCTGGCCACAACGGATGGCTCGAGCCGGACCGTCAAATGAAGCGACGAAGCCGTCTCCCGTCGTATTCACCTCCCGACCTCGGAAGATCCGAAGCTGTTCGCGGACAATTTGATCGTGACGATCCAACAAGGACCGCCACCGTTGATCACCCAGCGATGCTGCACGCTCAGTTGATCCGACGATATCGGTGAAGAGAACAGAGACCAGCACACGGTCGATATCAGTTACTGGTCTCGTCCCGGTCAAGAACTCAGTCACTTCATCGAGGATCACGTCCTGCTGGCTGAAGATCAACATGTCGGCGCCCGGCAGCGCGACGAACTTGGAACCCTCAATGTGCTCAGCCACATAACGCCCATGAGCAATGGGCAGGAAGCTTGGATTGTCGGCGCTCAGGACCAGCGTGGGCGCCCTGAGAAGCGGAAGCACCGGGCGGACATCGAGGTTCCGAAGCAGGTAGTCGTATTGCGCGGCCGCGGTTCTCGGGGTGACCGACGACCGGAAGAGCCGAGCAAGAGCATCGCGGCGAACTGGGTCTTCCGGCCCAGCTGCACCCGCAAGCGATAGGAACTCCGGCGTGCCCCAGTGGGTTCGGAGGAAGTCGATGACGAACTCGAGCGCCTCAGGTGTGAAACCGATCGGATAGTCGTCGGCCACCAGATATCGGGCGGTGGTATTGAACAGCACCAGGGAGGTCACCCGTTCGGGATGTGCGGCGGCGTAGAGGATCGCGATCGGGCCGCCGTCGACCGTCGCGAGAATGGATGTCTGCTCAGACCCGACCGCGTTGAGGACGCTCTCGATGTCTTCTGTCCACTCCTCCCATGTTGGTATGGCGTTACGCGGCACACCGTCAGATGCCCCGGTGCCTCGTCGATCGAAAAAGATCAAGCGGCGTAATGACGCCAGCCGCCTGAGGAAGGCGGCAATGTCGGGGTCCTCCCACGCCATCTCGACGTTGCTGCCAAGTCCGTTGAAGAAAAGGAGGTCGGAATCGCCCTCTCCGAGGACCTGGTAGGCAACGTCGGCATCCCCGACGGCCACGTACTTGGTCTCTGGACGGCCCATGAGTCAAACAGTCTGACCTGAGGTCCGGTTCGATGCTGGAGCTCTTCTTCTACGAGGCTTTGCGCGCCACCAACCAGGGTCCTTACCGCTGACGCCATCACGATTACAGTCGTCGATTGCTTTGGCGGCCCATGCGAGACTGAGCAAATGGTTGCAGCAAGAGATCCGGTTCGAGTCGGGCTGGTGGGCGCAGGGCCATGGGCGAACCTCTTTCACGCCCCAATGTTCGCCGCCAACCCGACCACGACACTGGCTGGTGTTTGGTCCCGACGCTCGAGTGCTTCCGAACAGATTGCCTCGACTCATCAAACGACGGCCTTTCATTCGATCGAAGACATGTTGGTCCACACTGACGCTCTCTCGTTCGCGGTTCCCCCCAACGTCCAAGCTGACATCGCCATGATTGGGGCCCAGGCGGGCAAGGCGCTCCTTTTGGAAAAGCCGATTGCCCTGGACCTCGGGCACGCCAGAGAGCTTGCCAGCGTGATCGATGACGCGGGAGTGCCGACACAGCTGGTGCTGACATGGCGCTACGTCCAAAGAGTCCGATCCTTTCTGGACGCGGTGCATCAATGCGAACCGCTCGGGGGTCGGGGACATTTTCTGACAGGAGGGCTCTTGGGCGGCATGTTCGCAACGCCCTGGCGACTCGACCGTGGACCGCTCTGGGACCTTGGTCCTCACGTCATTGACCTTCTCGATGCCGCTCTTGGTCCGATTGACGAAGTCACAGCCCGTGGAGACCTGCACCGCTGGGTCGACCTTCATCTGGTCCATGCAAGCGGCATTGTCAGCCAAGCTTCGATCACCGCATATAGCCAACTCGATCCGGCTCGTGCCGGTGCGGCCATTTATCATCCGGGCGGCGTACACGAGGTTGATGCGGCCGGCATCTCCACAGAAGCGGCACCCAATGTTGCATCCGAGTTCGCCGAAACCGTTTGGAATCATCATTCGCACGCCCTCGATGTCCAGCGAGGTCTCTACCTTCAGGAGATTCTGACTTCAGCGGCCATGGGCCTCGACGAGAGTCATTGAGTCATTGAGTCCGACCGTCCCACCCATCCGGCGATCGAGGGCACACTCAATGCCAAGAGCGAGTGGGCGTTATGGGATGGTTCCCCGAAGTTGATATGGCCCAATATGAGCAGCATTGCGACGCACTGGCTTATCTGAGATGTCGCCGTTACCCAGCGAAGCCGTGTGAGGGACCAACCCCATTCGCATTCGCATGAGGACCAGACGTCCCCGACTTAACGGCGTACCAGGTGCCCGTAAATGGACCGGCCGGACCGTTGGGACATGTGTACGATCCAGGCGAGGACGCGGTGTTGATGCCGTCCCTAACGACCGTACCGCTGAGAACACACCCAACGTCGGGTGGGTAACTGCTACTCGTGATCGTGAGCATGATCGCCTTCTCGTGCTTCGCCTTCGTCCATGTGCCGGAATCCGTGACGCCCCCGGCGGACACATCAGAGAAGATGTGGTGTTTGCCGATCGTCATGGTTCCGACGAGGTTCCCGCCGATTCCGAGGTTGTAGTTGCCCTTGACACCCGCGAAAGCAGGCGTTGGCGCAAGAGCTGATCCAGCGAGGATGACGGCGACGCTTCCCCCCAGGAATGGAATCCGATACTTTCCCATCTCCGCACCTCCAGTCTGGGTCTCTTTGTGCCCAACGACTGACTCTATAGCTGAAGGACATTGGATCGCCGAGCCGCTCCCGAGCAGCCCACAATGCTCGCTCGATTCCGTGCCAGTGTGTTTCCGGGCGGGATGACTGTCGCGAGCACGGACGTGGTCGGACCACCAAACCCCCCTGAAATCCGAAGAGCGGAAGTGAGCGGGGTGAGGTGCTCGCTGGAGCCAGCACGATCTTCGCTATGGATCCAGGTGCCCCACGGATCCGGTGTTTGGGGGCGCCTGTGTCGGCCCGGATCGCCTTGTTTGTCTGGACGACCGAGTAGTTCAGGAACCAGCCAGCCGGGCATCCTGCCTTTGCAGTTCTTCCTGCACTTGCTGGGGAGCTACTGGGTTGGCTGCCGCGGCGTGCAGGGCAGCCGCAACACCGGCCGCGTGACCGGTCGCCAGCGACGGAAAGTGGGGAGGGACTGGACGCCTCCGGACGACCGAAGTGAGAGGTGGTCGTCGACTGGGTCACGGTCGGGCGATGAGGTCCCATACTTCGCGAAGTGGGTTTGGACAGAGTCGCAAGCGCTCCAGCTCAGCGCAGCTCAGCGGGCCTGCTGCAACTCGATGGTGCGACCGCACGGATCGTTGATCCACAACTGGACCACCGTGCCCTGGGCACCCTCGTCGTAGGGAATGCCGGACTCCTCCAACTCGGCCCGGGCAGCGTCGAGGTCAGTGACCTCGACACACCAGTGGTCGCCGGCCCGGTCGATCGGCGTCCCGAGGGGCTTGGCATCGACCAGGTGCAGCTGGGCGTCACCCAGGGCCAGCCAACTCCCTGAGATGCCCGGGATGACCGGTCGCTCCAGTTCCTCGGTTTCGAACAGGTCGGCATAGAACGTGCGCGTCTCCTCGAGCCGGCCATCACAATTCACGCTCACGTGCTGCACTCGGACGACCTTCACGCGGGAACCTCCGGTTCTTCTACTTGTTCCATGAACTCGAGCCGCATTCCGCCGGGCGCCTCGACGAAGGCGATCCGGCGCACGCCGAAGCTCCCCGAGACGACCCGCGGTCCCCACAGCACCGTGTGGCGGGCGAGTTCGGCGTCAAGGTCATCGACGAAGAGCGCCGGGTGCAGGAACCCTTCCTCGGGCAGCTCGACCGCGTCCTCGTAGATGGCCTTGGTGAACAGCGTGAGGTGCAACCAACCCAGGGTCACGTCGGCTCGGCGCCCGTTCTCCCAGGTGACGGGCTCGGTCACGGTGGCACCGGCCGCGGTGTACCAGCTCGACGCCGCCTCGAGATCGGCCACCTTGACCGCCAGGTTGGCCATGCCGGTGACGCCCACTAGTGGAGCGGGGTGCCGTACAGAGAGCCGAGCTCCTCGGCGATCAGTTCCAGCCGCACGCCGTCGGGGTCACTGAAGTACATGGAGATACCGCTGTCGATGTGGTACGCCACGCCCGCCTCTTCCAACTTGGCCCGCGCCGCGTCCCACACCGCGTGATCGACCGAGAGGGCGATGTGGTGCAGTCCACCCAACACCTCGGCGTACGGGCCGAGGTCGAGGCCGGGGAAGTCGAAGAAGGCCAACGAGTTGTCCAGCCCGATATCGAAGAACAGGTGGGTCGAGCCCCGGTAGTCGCGGTTCTCGAAGATCTCAACCAGGGGGAAACCGAGGAGCCCCTGATAGAAGCGGATGGTGCGCTCGACGTCGGCACACATCAGGGCGATGTGGTGGACGCCGCGTGCCGTCGAGTGCGCCCGCTGCGCCGGCGCAGCCAGGTACAGCGCTCGCAGCCGCTCGCGTTCACGCTCGGTCGCCGCCAGGTCGACGCTCACAGTCCGAGCAGCCACTCGGCGTTGGCCCCCATGAGGTTGGTTCGCGCATCCTCGCCCAGACCGTGCACCGCCCGCTCGGCGGCGGCGCGGGGATCCGCCACGCCTTCGGCGTGGGGCCAGTCGCTGCCCAACATGAAGGTCTGGTCCCCCACCTTTGGCACCAGCCGGTTCGGCATCTCGTAGGGCAGCGCGGCCACCCGCACCTGGCGCAAGAAGTAGTCCGACGGCCGCTCGGCCAGCTCCCGGTACGGACCTCCGTGGCGCAGAGCGTAGAAGTCCGAGGCGCCGTCGAGGTGGAGCAGGAAACTGGGCACCCACCCGGCGGTGAGCTCGACCACGCCGATGCGCAGCGCCGGGAACCGTTCGAGTGTCCCGTGCAGGATGAGATCGGCCAGCGCGACCGCCGGAGCCAACCACAAGAAGATGGAGTCGAACAGGATCTCGCCGGTCTCCAGCTCACCCTGCAACCACGCCGGGTGGAGCGGGCTCTCGAAGCCCGAGACGTGGAAGACCGGCGCCACCCCCTCGTCGCTGCAAGCGGCCCAGACCGGGTCGAAATCGGGATGGGAGAGGGGTTTGCCGTCCACCGGGGCCGGCGCCATCATGGCCAGGCGGACGCCCTCGGCTCGCACCCGCCGGATCTCCTCGACCGCCCAGGTCGGATCGTGCAGGAGGAGGTGGGCCACCCCGAAGAGGCGGTCCTCGCCGTCATTGCACACATCGGCCATGAAGCGGTTGTAGGCCCGGGCGTTGGCGCGTTGCGCGCCACGGTCGCCCGCCAACATCTTCTCCCACAACAATCCGAAGTTGGGGAACAAGACAGCCGCATCGATCCCGAACTCGTCCAGCGCGGCCAAGCGCGGCCCGGCTGCGCCGTAGGCCGGTGGCACGCGCCCCTCCAAGGTGAACGGGGCGCGCTCTCCCGCCAGCCGCGAGAGGCGGTCGTCCCCGATGGCCGCCGACTTCTCGGGGAACGGAATCTCGATCGGCGACAGCTGGGTCCCACGCCATGTGAGCCAGGGCCAGCCCGCCTCGTCATCCTCGATGGCCAGCGCATCGGCCCTGGACACCGGGTCGATGTGCTCCGCCCAGGTGTCACGTGCCTCGAAGAGATGCTGGTCGACGTCGATTGTCCGCAGCGCCATGTGCCCTCCCAGCGCACAGTACCAGCGGTCCCGGCTCCCGGGATAGCCCGCTCCGACCCATTCCGCCCCGATCGGCTGCGCCTCTCACCCTCGTCGACGTACCCTCGTCGGGGTGGGTGCGGATCTACTCGGCCACCGACCCCCGCAACCCCGTCAACCACTCGTCGGCCGCCTGCCACGCGGCATCGACCTGGCGGCGCACCGCTGGGCCGTCGGCGCCCGCCGCTGGATACGAGCCCAGGAATTTCACCCCGGCCAGGCCTGCATGCAGGTCACGGAGGCAATCGGCGATCACCTCGTCGCTCAGGTGGCCGCTCAGGTCCATGACGAAGCAGTAGTCGCCCAGGTTCCGCTTGGTCGGGCGGGATTCGAGCTTGGTCAGGTTGATGTTGCGCGCGGCGAACTGGCCCAGCATCCCGTGCAGGCTGCCCGGGTGGTCGGCCTGCTGGAAGCACACGATGCTGGTCTTGTCGTGCCCTGTCGCCCTCGGCACCCGGGCCCGCGCCACCGTCACGAAACGGGTCTGGTTCTCGGGGTGATCCTCCACGTCCTCGGCCAGGATGGCCAGGCCGTAGCGCTCGGCCGCCAGCCGCGGGGCGATGGCGGCGGCGTCAGTCGCCTCGGACTCGCCCAGCACCCGGGCCGCGTCGGCGGTCGAGTTGGCCGCCCGCTGCTCGGCCCCCGGCAGCTCCCGGGCCAGGAACTTCTGGCACTGGGCCAGGGCGTGCGGGTAGGACGACACCTGCCGCAGATCGCCGAGGGCGGTGCCGGGCCGGGCCATCAGATGCAGGTGGATGTCCATCACCACCTCGCGCTGGATGAACAGGTCGACGTCGAAGATGAGCCCGTCGATGGTGGCACTCACCGTTCCCTCGATGGCGTTCTCGATCGGGACGAAGCCGAGGTCGACCTGCCCCTCCGCCACCGCCTCGAGGACGGCGGTGATGGTGCCGAGCGGCCGCAGGTCGGCCCTGGCCAGGTCGGGCTGGGTCAGGAGCGCCTCATGGGTGAAGGTGGCGGCGGGCCCGAAATAGGCGACCGTGGTCGCAGGAGGGTTCACACCCGGGCAGGATAGTGAGGCCATGGACCCTTCCTCGCTCCGCACGCTGATCGAACAGGTGGCCTCGGGCGAGTGCACGCCCGATGACGCCGTCCGCCAACTGCGCCGGTTGCCCTATGCGGATCTGGGCTTCGCCCGGGTCGATCATCACCGGGACCTCCGCCAGGGCATCCCCGAAGCCGTGTACGGGCCCGGCAAGACGCCCGAGCAGTGCGCCGCCATCGTCGCCGAGTTGTTGGGGGCGACCCCCGGCCCCGTCCTCCTCACCCGGGCCACCGAGGACCAGGCCAAGGCCACGTCGGCCGCCACCGAGGCCCTCGGCTACGGGACCGGCGAGGTGTCGGGCACCGGTCCGACCCTGACGCTGGTCTTCCGCCCGGCCGCCGCCCGCCCGGGCACCGTGGTGGTGGTGACCGCCGGCACGGCGGATCTCCCCGTGGCCACCGAATGCGCCTCGGTGCTGGGGGCACTCGGCTTCGCCCCCACTCTGCTGGTCGACTGCGGCGTGGCCGGTCTGCACCGGCTCCTGTCCGAGGTCGACCAGCTGGCCGCCGCCGACGCCGTGGTCGTCATCGCCGGCATGGAGGGGGCGCTGGCCAGCGTGGTCGGTGGCCTGACCCCGGCCCCGGTGGTGGCCGTCCCCACCAGCACGGGTTACGGCGCCGCCTTCGAGGGCGTCACCGCGCTGCTGGCCATGCTGGCCGCCTGCGCCTCGGGAGTCACCGTCGTGGGCATCGACAACGGGTTCGGGGCGGCCTGCGCCATCGCCCGCCTCCTGCCGTGAGTCCCGCCGTGAGTCCCGCCATCGGCCCCGACATCGGTCCCGACACGAGCGGTCGAGCCGACGACGAGACGGTGGCCTGGTTCCACTGCTTCGCCGGCATCGCCGGGGACATGGCGCTCGGCTCCCTCATCGATGCCGGAGCCGACGTCACCGAGATCCGCCTCCTCCTCCAGCGCCTCTCCCTGCCCGACTGGGAGCTCGAGGTGGAGGAGGCGCTCCGGGGCGGCGTGGCCTGCACGCGCGCGCTGGTGCGGGGTGGGGACGCCGTGGTGGTGCGCACCCACGCCCACATCGCCGCCATGATCACCGATGCGGCACTGCCGCCCCGGGTGGCCGATCGCTCGCTCGCCGTGTTCGCACGCCTGGCCGCCGTGGAGTCGGCCCTGCACCGCCGCCCGGTCGACCAGGTGCACTTCCACGAGGTCGGGGGGCACGACGCCATCATTGACATCGTCGGGACGGCGGCCGCCCTCGAGGTGCTGGCCGTCGACCGCGTCACGGCGTCGGCGGTGGCCACGGGGACCGGCATGGTGCGCGCCGCCCACGGGCTGCTCCCCAATCCCTCGCCGGCCACCGTCCGATTGCTGCAGGGCGCTCCCACCTACGGTCGCGACACGCCGCTGGAGCTCACCACGCCGACCGGGGCCGCCCTGCTGGCCGCCCTGGCCACCTCCTTCGGCCCGCTGCCCGCCATGGTGGTGAGCGCCTCGGGCTTCGGCGGCGGCGCCGGCGAGATGGACGAGCTGCCCAATTGCACCCAGGTGGTGGTCGGACAGCGCCAGGCGGAAGGCGCCATCGGACCGGGCCAACCGGCCCTGGTCCTCGAGGCCAACCTCGACGACGTGACGGGCGAGCAGCTCGGCTACGCCATCTCCTCCGCCCTCGACGGCGGCGCCTTCGACGCCTGGGTCAGCTCGGTCACCATGAAGAAGGGCCGGCCGGGCCATGTCCTCCATGTCCTCACCGATGCGGCCCACCTCGAGGCCCTGCGCCACGTCATCCACACCACCACCGGGACCTTCGGGGTCCGGGCTACGCAACTGGAACGTTGGCCGGCGGCCCGCACGTTCGACCGGGTCACCATCGACGGCATGGTCGTCCGCATGAAGGTCGGCGGGGGGCGGGCCAAGCCCGAATTCGAGGACGTGGCGCGCCTGGCCACCAAGACCGGCGCCGCCGTGGGCGACGTGGCCTCGCGGGCCGAGGAAGCGTGGCGGCTGGCGCAGCGTGAGGTCGGCCCCGAACCCGGCCCCGGCGACGACGGATCGTCGGCCTGATGTTCACCTACGACGAGGACATGACCTACCTGGTCCTGGAGTACTGCAAGGAACGCCTCGCCATGGACCCGGTCCCGCTCGATTTCGGTGGCCTCCAGCGAGACCTGGCCGCCGAGCTGGCCGGCCTGATGCGGCCCGAGGGCAACGAGGCCGCCGGGGTCATGCGCCTCTTCGTGGACAAGCTGTCGACCGCCGTGGTGTCGTGCGACAGCCCGCGGTTCCTGTCCTTCATCCCGGCCGCCCCGACCAAGGCCTCGCTCCTCTTCGACATGTTCGTGTCCTGCTCCTCGCTGCACGGCACGTCCTGGCTGGAAGCGGCCGGCGTGGTGGTGGCCGAGAACCAGGCGCTCGATGTGCTGGCCCGCCAGGCCGGGCTCCCCGCCGGCGCGGGCGGCTGCTTCGTGGCCGGCGGATCGGCCGGCAACCTCTCGGCCCTCGTGGTGGCCCGCGACACGGCCGGGCACCGGCGGGGCGGGGACGGTCCCGCCCGTCCCCTGATCGCCGTGAGCGACGACGCCCACTCCTCGGTGGGCAAGGCACTCCACGTCATCGGCGTCGAGGCATTGATCGTGCCCACAGACGACCACCGGCTGACCGGCCCTGCGCTCTCCGCCGCCCTGGCGGCCCACCCGCGGGCCGATGACGTCATCGGCGTGGTGGCCACCGCCGGGACGACGAACGCCGGCATCGTGGACGACCTGGCCGGGGTGGCGGACGTGGCCGAAGCGCGCTCGCTGTGGTTCCACGTCGACGGCGCCTACGGCGGGGCCGCGCTCTTCGCCCCGTCGGTCCGGGACAAATTCGCCGGCTTCGACCGGGCCGACTCGTTCATCGTCGATCCCCACAAGTGGCTCTTCGCGCCGTTCGACTGCGCCGCGCTCATCTACCGCCAACCCAATCTGGCCAAGGCCGTCCACACCCAGGACGCCTCCTACCTCGAGGTGCTGCACAGCGAGGACCCCGAGGAGTGGAACCCGAGCGACTACGCCTACCACCTGACGCGACGCGCCCGTGGGCTGCCGATCTGGTTCTCCATGGCGGTCAACGGCCTGGACGCCTACCGCGACGCCGTCGAGGCCGGGCTGGCCATCGCCCGGGCCTCGGCCCAACTGATCACCGCCACGCCGCAGACCGAATTGGTCCGCGAGCCCGAACTCTCGGTAGTGCTGTTCCGCCGGCCGGGATGGAACAAACTCGACTACGACGCCTGGTCGGCCCGGTTGCTGTCCGACCAGACGGGGTTCGTGACGCCCACGACCTGGGAGGGCGAGACCGTGGCCCGCTTCGCCTTCCTCCACCCCGGCACCACGTTGGACATGGTCACCGAGATCCTGGCCACCATGGCCTAAACCTCGGTGCGCTCCCAGGCCCGCCGCAGGACGGTCACCAGGGTGTCGACATCCTGGGCCCCGGGGATGGCCCAGGCGCCGTTGATCACGAAGTGGGGCACTCCGGTGATGCCCAACTCCCGGGCGGCCGCTTCATCGGCGCGCACGTCGTCGGTGTGGGCATCGCCCGCCAACACGCCGCGGACCAGGTCGGGGTCCAAGCCGGCCGCGGTGGCCGTCTGCTCCAGGGTCTGGTGGTCCGAGAGCAGCGAGCCCTCGGTGAAATACGCGCCGAACAATCCCTTGACCACCGCCTCCTCCGCCGGCGTCCCCTGAGCTGCCTGGGCCACACGATGGGCGTCGAAGGTGTTGCCCAGTTGGACCCGGTCGAAATGGAACTCCATCCCGACCTCGGCCCCCATGGCGGTCATCCGCTCGTGGCCGGCGGCCACCTGCGCCGGGCTCCGGCCGTACTTGGCGGCCAGGATCTCCTCCATGGTCTGTGTCCGTTTGGCGGGCGCCCGCGGGTCCAGCTCGAACGAGCGGTGGCGCACCGTGATCTCGCCGCCGTGCTCGAACTCGGCCCGCGCCCGGTCCAGCCGGTAGATCCCCAGGGCGCACCACGGGCAGGCAAAATCGGACCAGACCTCTATCTGCACACCCGATCAAACACCCCTGACGTCGGGTTATTCCTGTGGGGTTATTCCCATTGGGTGTTCCCGCTGGGCCATTCCCGCTGGGGGGCTAGTCCCGCCGGCTCATTGCCACGCCGAGATGTCCCAGCCCTCCGCCGCCGCCATCAGGGCCCAGCAGGTGGCGCCGTCGAGCGACTCGCGGATGATGTCGGCATGGCCGGCGTGCCGGGCCGTCTCCTCGATCAGGTGGAACAGCACCCAGCGCGGTGAGTAGACCATGCCTGCCGGCAGCCAGGGGATGCCGGTCGGTGTGGGCGTGAGCGGGGCGCCCAGGTCCGGGAGGTCGGTCACGATCTTCTCGGTCTGGACCGCCACGTCGGCATAGAAACTCAGGACGTCAGCCAACGTCTCGCCGTCGGCCAGGGCGAAGCCTCGTACGTAATCGTCGGTGGCAAAGAAATGATCGGTGTTGCCCTCCTGCACGAAGTTGACCATCCAGCCCTGCTCGCAGAGCGCCACGTGCTTGACCAACCCGGCCAGGGTGAGCTCGCTGACACTCGGTCGGGCCATGGCCTGCTCGTCGGTCAGGCTATGGGCGGCGTACCGGATGGCGTCACGCTGCTGGGACAGGAACGACAGCAGGGCGTCACGCTCGTCGACGACGGGAGGCACGGGTCCAGGCATGGCTTCATCTCCGTTTCCGCCGGCCGAGCCGGCACTTGGTGGTGATTCCATGGTGCGCCCCTAAAGTGGCCATGTTGTGGCCACTTTTCGTGGGAAACTGGCCATATGCGAGCCGATCGCCTAGTGGCCGCCCTGCTGGTGCTCCAAGCCAAGGGGCAGATCACCGCCCACGCACTGGCCGAGGAGCTGGAGGTCAGCGAGCGCACGGCCCGTCGTGACCTGGAGGGCCTGGCCCTGGCGGGCATCCCCGTCTACTCCCAACCCGGTCGGGGCGGCGGCTGGACCCTCATCGGCGGAGCCAAGACCGACCTGAGCGGGCTGACCGCGGCCGAGGCCCGCACCCTGTTCCTGGTCGCCGGGCCCTCGGCCGCCACGCCTGAGGTCAAGGCCGCCCTGCGCAAGCTCGTCCAGGCCCTCCCCGCGACCTTCCGCGAGGGGGCCGAAGCCGCGGCCGGCGCCGTGGTGCTCGATCCGACCGGGTGGGACTACCGGCAAGTACCAGCGCCCGACGCCCTCGAGGACCTCCAGATGGCGGTGGTCGACGGCGTGCAGGTGCGCTTGGACTACACCCGGCGCGACGGCGCGGCGTCACGGCGCGTGGTGCACCCGCTCGGCCTGGTGGTCAAGAACCAGGTCTGGTATCTCATCGCCCACACCGACGCAGGGCAGCGGACCTTTCGTGTCAGCCGGGTGCGCTCGGTGGCGCGGACCGATGAGCCGGTGCAACGACCCGACGGCTTCGATCTGGCTGCGGCGTGGCGGGACATTGTGTCGACGCTCGATGACCAACGTGCGCCGACACGGGTGGGCGTCCGGACCGACCCCGGCACGGCGGACGTCTGGGGTTATGTCTTCGGCACGCGGATGGTCGAGCGGGTTTCCGGGAGCGGCGGTCGGGTCGATGGTCCGGTCGATGGCCCGGTCGACCTGGAGATCCGGGGGCAGTCCACCGAGATGATGGCGCGCCAGCTGGCCGGTTTCGCCGACGCC
>DASZJQ010000077.1:0-4480 GCA_035947875.1 Acidimicrobiales bacterium | reverse complement strand
CATGAACAGATCGCTCCGACCAGTAGCGCTCGTCGCTCTGGTCGCGATTGCCGTCTTGGCCAGCGCGTGCGGATCGAGCACGCCCGGCGCAACCAACTCCACGACCAGCTCCACCGCAAGCCATGACCAAGCGGTGATCTTCTCTCAGTGCATGCGTAACAACGGGATGAGCAACTTTCCAGACCCCAGCGCATCGGGTCAGTTCACCATCGACGGGATTGCGAACAGCTCAGGAATCAACACGAACTCGCCAGCGTTCCAGCAGGCACTCAGTGCTTGCAAAAGCCTGGAGCCATCGGGGTTCATGGGCACTCAAAGGACCCCGCAACAGCAAGCGGCAGCCCTCAAGTTCGCTCAGTGCATGCGGAACAACGGGATCAGCAATTTCCCGGACCCCAGCCCAGACGGACCCATTATCAACGTCAACGGTGCTCACAGCATCCCTGGCTTCCAAGCGGCGCTGGCCAAGTGCTCAGCGATCTACTCAAGCCAGATGGGAACAAAGCCCCAGTGAGGCGGAAGACGTGGGTGCTCACTGGAGCAGCCGTGCTGGCCGTCGTCGTAACCATCGGTGCGGTGGTCACGACGTCGGGCGCGAAGCGTCCGGCCTCTGCCACGCCGTTGTCGCCGGCAAGCACCGCCACGATCAAAATGGGTGAGCTGTCGGCCACGGTCTCGGTAAATGGAACCTTGACGTATCTGGCTCAGTCTGACGGCTCGCCATACTTGGTGATCAATCAGAGCAACGGGATATATACCGAGCTGCCAGCGGCCGGTCGGGTCATATCTCAGGGGCAGGCGCTCTACCGGGTCAACGACAGTCCAGTCGTCTTGCTGTACGGCTCGACTCCTGCCTATCGGACCCTGTCGGCCGGTGACAACGGTCCCGACGTGGCCGAACTCAACGCCGATCTGGTCCAGCTCGGCTACGCCACCTCCGATCAACTCAGCCCGACATCTGCCGTCTTCGGATCGCCCACGACCACCGCGCTGGAAAAGCTCCAGCGTGCCCTGGGAGTCACCCAGAACGGCACGCTGGCTCTCGGCCAAGCGGTGTTCGAGCCTTCGGCCATGCGGGTGATGACGCTGTCTGCCCAGTTGGGAAGCGCGGCCCAGGCCAACCAGACGGTGATGCAAGCCACCTCAACCACCCGCCAGGTCCAGGTTGCGTTGGACGCCTCGCAACAGATCAACGTGGCGGTCGGGGACAAGGTGACGATCACCCTGCCCAATAACCGAATCACCCCAGGGGT
The DNA here is from genome assembly GCA_035947875.1 of Acidimicrobiales bacterium. Taxonomy (GTDB): domain Bacteria; phylum Actinomycetota; class Acidimicrobiia; order Acidimicrobiales; family RAAP-2; genus Bog-473. The sequence goes on along the minus strand of DASZJQ010000077.1, from coordinate 3,227 downwards.
CGTCTCCTCGGTGGGAACCGTGGCTAGCTGCCCATCGAGCCAGGGGTCTGGCGGGGCGAATTCAAGCTCCGTCGCACCGGGAACCGACGCCTGCTCATCGGGCAACTCGACACCGACCATCCCCGTGGGCATCACCCCTTCGGACCCGGCCACCACCGGCACCTGGGATCAGGCTCCGGTGCAGGTTGGTATCACCACCGCCACCGTGCCCAGCGCGCTGGCGGTGCCAGTAACCGCGTTGTTGGCCCAATCCGGCGGCGGCTACTCCGTCGAGGTTGTCGGCCCAGGAGGGATCAACCATCTCGTGGCGGTCTCACTCGGACTGTTCGACGACGCCGCCGGCCTGGTGCAGGTCACCAGCCCGCGGCTTGCCGCCGGCCAGGAAGTAGTGGTGGCGAACGCATGACCGACACCGTGCGACCAATGCCCGCCAGCAACCCGGTCGCTGTCGGCAACGGCTTCGCTTTCGGCAGCGCCGGCACGCCGGTGCTCGAAGTCGACAACGCGACCAAGAGCTACCCTGGCGAACCGCCCGTCCAAGCGCTGCGCGGGGTGAACCTGAGCATTGACCAGGGGGAGCTTGTCGGGATCGTCGGTCCGTCGGGTTCTGGCAAGACGTCCCTACTGCAGCTGATGGGAACCCTCGACCGACCCACGAGCGGTCACGTGCGGATCACTGGCCTCGACGTCGCCACCATGGACGACGGCGACGTCGCCTACTTGCGGGCCACTCGAATCGGGTTTCTCTTCCAACAGTTCTTCTTGTCCGAACACTCCACCTTGTTGGACAACGTGGCCGATGGTCTTCTCTACGCCGGCATCCCCGTCGCGAAGCGCCGCCAGGAGGCTCTCGAAGCCCTTGAATTGGTAGGCCTTGCCCAGCGCCAGCACGCACGCCCCACGCAGCTCTCCGGCGGGCAACGCCAACGGGTTGCCATCGCCCGAGCCCTCATCGGCCAGCCCGCCATCGTGCTCGCCGACGAGCCGACTGGGAACCTCGACCAGGCCACCGGCAAGTCCATCCTGGCCTTGATCGATCAGCTCCATCAGGCCGGCTCGACCATCGTTGTCATCACCCACGATCGCGCCATCGCCGAGCGAATGCCCCGCAGAGTCGAGATTCTCGATGGCTCCATCGTCGCCGACACCGGCCCCGGCGTCAGCGCCGAACAGCAGGCCTGCCCGGTTATCCAATCTCTTGTCCCAGGACTGCGGCCTGAGCTGTCTCCTGGGGAGCACCCGTGAGAACCGACACGGTGAACCGGGAGCAGTTGCAGCTGTCCGATCTGGCTCGGCTCTCGATCGTGGGACTGCGCACGAGGAAATTGCGAGCCGGGCTATCCGCACTCGGCATCGCCATCGGCGTGGCTGCCATCGTCGCCGTCCTCGGGATAACCGCCTCGTCCCAGGCCGGCCTGCTCGACGAGATCAACCAGCTCGGCACCAACCTGCTCACCGTCAGCAACGGTGAGAACCTCCTCGGCGCCCCGACCGAGCTGCCCGTCACGGCGCCGGCCATGATCGAAAGAATCAGGGGGGTAGAGCAGGTGCAGTCCACCGGGGCAGTCAGTGGCGCCAACGCCTATCGCAGTCCGTACATCCCTGCGAGCAACACGAATTCCCTGACGGTCCAAGCCGCATCTCTTGCCCTCCTCCCCGTCGTTGCCACCAGCGTCGCCCAAGGCCACTACCTCAACGCGGCCACCGCCCAAGAACCCGTTGCGGTACTCGGCGCCGTGGCCGCTCAGCGGCTCGGGATCGACCGCATATACCCCGGGGAGCGGATTTGGGCCGGCGGCCAGTGGCTCTACGTGGTCGGCATCCTCCGACCAGCGGTGCTGGCCCCTGCCATCGACTCGTCCGTACTGGTTGGCTACCCCGCAGCGGAGAAGTACCTGGGCTTCGACGGGCATCCCTCCACGATCTACCTTCGCACCCAGAACAGCCGGGTAACGACGGTCGACAACCTTCTCGCCGCTACCGCCAACCCTGAGAACCCCAACCAGGTGAACGTCAGCCAGCCATCGGCCGCACTCGTCGTCCAGGCTGAAGCTCAAAGTGCCCTCAACGGTCTGTTCCTTGGCCTGGGCGCCATCGCCCTCTTGGTCGGCGCGGTCGGCGTCGCCAACATCATGATCATCTCCGTCCTCGAACGTCGCTCCGAGATCGGACTGCGCCGCGCCCTTGGCGCCACCCGAGGGCACATCCGCACCCAGTTCCTCTCTGAAGCCGTCCTGCTCGGTCTGCTCGGTGGCGCCGTCGGTGTCGCACTCGGCGTTGCCTCCACCGTCGTCTACGCCCACATCAAGGGCTGGTCCACGGTCATCCCGATCGAAGCCTGGGCTGGCGGCATCGCCGCCTCCGTCATCATCGGAGCCGTCGCCGGTCTCATCCCCGCGCTACGCGCCGCCCGGCTCTCACCTACCCAAGCCCTGTGGTCCGTCTAGCCTTCCGAACCCATCCACAGGTCCGCGCCGAACGGAAGAGGCCGTGCGGAGAAGACGAACGCTTGATGATGAGATTTCGATGCCAGCGCAACAACGTCGCTGCCCTGTTCACACCAAGTGGAGCTGGAACGGTGGGTGAACACCGGTTCCGGGGTGTTTTTCCGACTCAAGAGATCACCATGCGAGAGTCTGGCACGCCGGCAGCCGCCGATCCCCATGCGGCCATCAAAAATGCGAAACTCCAGTCACTACTCCAGCGAGTATAAAAGTCTTCGCGATCATGAAAACTCTGCCCGGGGGCCGGAAGCGCGGCATCAGACAAGGCGCAGCGGATCATTTACCCGGCTGTCCCGGTGAAGAACCTGAAACTGGTCGTTTCAGCCGACCAGGGCGCGGAGGCTCTCCTTGAGGGAGCCCATCGTGGCGAGGACCGCGGTGGGCTCGTAGCCGCAGTGGGCCATGCAGTTGTCGCAGCGCGGGTCCTTTCCACGGCCGAACTTGTCCCAGTCCGTGGTCTCCAGGAGCTCCTGCCAGGTCTCGGCGTAGCCGTCGTCGAGGAGGTAGCAGGGCTTCTGCCAGCCCTTGAGGCAGTACAGCGGGACGCCCCACGGCGTGCACTCGAAGTCCGCCTTGCCCTCAAGGAAGTCCAGGTACAGCTGCGAGTGGTTGAAGCGCCACTTCTTGCGGCGACCGTCCGCGAACGCCCGGCTGAACAGTTCGCGCGTCTGCGTGACGCCCAGGAACCGGTCCTGGTCGGGCGCCTTGCCGTACGCGTACCCG
>DASZJQ010000076.1:0-24072 GCA_035947875.1 Acidimicrobiales bacterium | reverse complement strand
CCGATCGTAGGGGAGCGGAAGCGGAAGGGGGGTTGGATGGGCCAGGCCAATTTATGGGTAACTTAACATAATGAACATTATCGGCGGTCCGGGGGAGGGACCATAGGGTCTGACCAGGGACGCTTCACCTGGTGCTGCCGGAGTTTTCGACCGGGGCTGAATCTGTGGCCCGCGTCGTCGTCTTCCTGAAGGTGCCTCGGGGTGGATGTGGAATGGGCGGCGCGGCGCCGGGCCGCAGGTCCGCCGGGCCCGGGATGCCCACTTCCAGTTTTGACTGGAGTCGGCGAACGTGTGTTCGTCCCGGATCATCCAATCGGGCTGGGGATGCTGGTGGTCAGGCCGTTCTGAAAGACTCGACGGGTGGCGGACGACAGGGAGGCGGACGCTCCCGGGTCGACCCAAAGCGCAGCGCCGGAGGACGGCACGCCGGGGGTGGAACGGCTCCTGACCCTTTCCGATGGAGTGGTGGCCATCGCGCTCACCCTGCTGGTCCTGCAATTGGCGGTGCCGACCATCGAGGGGGTCAGTGGCTCCCAGGCTCAGTCGCCGGGGTATTTGTGGAAGCAGCTCAGTAGTGGTCGGGGCGATCAGTTCACTGCCTACGTCGTGTCGTTCTACGTCATCGCGCAGTTCTGGCTCACCCATCACCGTGTGTTCCGATCCATTCAGGGGCACGTCGAGGGCCTGGCCTGGTGGAACTTCGCCTTCCTGTTCACGATCACGCTGATGCCGTTTTCGAGCGACCTGCTCGGTCGATTCAGTGAGAATCCGTTGGCCATAGATCTCTTTGCGCTCAATATCCTCCTGGCCAGCCTGGCCACTCAGGGGGTGGTGTACTTCGCTCGAAGGCACGGTCTGCAATCGGGGCAGGAAGATCCGAAGGTTCTGCGGAGGAGTCACTTTCGCGTGCTCTGGATCTACACCGTTATCCTTGCGACCGCCGCCTTGGCGTGGATTGCTCCCCGTTGGGCGATGATCGGTTGGTTGCTGCTCGTGTCGGCGCCACGGGTCGGGGAGATCATGGCGAAGCGGTTTCCTGGTTCCCTGCGCTCCCCCGCCGGCTTGGCGTGACTTTCGTCATTGGCGGCGCTTGGGCCGTGGGCCCATCTTGCTGGCCCACCTGATCCGCGCTGGATCATCGTGGGGCACCGGGCGCAGCCGGACGGTGGGCTCCCCCGTTTCTGATCGTTTCGGCTCCTCCCGCATCTAGTGGGCGGAAGTCACGGGGACAACGTTGAGATGGTAGGCCCGTCCACCTGTCACGTTGATGGATTGATACGTGGCTCCGCTGGCCGTCTGAATGGATCTGAGCACGTTCGCATTGCCCACAACCGTGATGGTCACCGTGGCGCCCACGGTGGGTACTGGCACCGAGATGTTCCCCGCCGTTCCTTTGGGCGCGCTGACCCGAAGGGAGAATGCTCCCGATGTCGGCGATTGCGCCCAACGGACGGTAATCGTGCCCGACGGGGTCGGCACATTGCCTTCAGCCCAGGTGAGCGAGCCGGGGTGCGGTTGGACCAGCCACGCTCGATAGCCGGGACGCGACGGTTGGACTCCGAGGACGTATTGGGAGAGGTCGGCCGTGGCCCCACTGGCCCATCCGTGGGCCAGGCTGGTGTACGACCCGAAGCCCGGCGCGCCGGTCGGCCCGACCAGTTCCCAGTCGGCTCCCGTGAAGTCGGGCCCAGGCGAGTCCATGTATCCCCAGAGCTCCTGGAGGAGGCTCAGGGCCGACGCGGTGTCGCCCTGAGCGAACTCGGCCCGTACCTGTTCGTTGGTCACAAAGGGGCTGACCGCCGCCATGTAGCCGGTCGTGGCCGTGAACGGGAGCGGACCGTACGGCGTCGGAGGAAGAGCCAGTTGCAGTCCCTTCAGAAGCGACGTGCCCTGGCCCCTGTCGACCACCCCGTCGGTCACGGCCAGCGCATTGGCATCCTGGGCGACCGTGTTCGGCATGAGATTGGACGTGGCGTAGAGCTTCGTCTGCGGGTTCAGCAGGTAGTGATTGATGGCCGAACGAAGGGTGGTGGCTTCGCTCCGGTAGCTGGCCGCTTGGGCATGGAGCCCCAGATCGCTCGCCATCGTGGCGGCATTCGTGAGTGCCCCGTAATAGATGTCGTTGTACGCGGTGACTTCGCCGGACTTCGGTCCGTCGTAGTAGTCCCAGTCCATTCCGTTGTCGTTGTTGGTGGCGAGAAGGCCGCGACTGTCCACCATCGACCGGTTGTAGGCCAGTTCCCGGGTGACCATCGGCCACTCTGTGCGCACAAACGTGAGATCGCCGGTGTAGAGGTAGTAGGTGGCGAGGTTGGCCACGTCGTCCATTGAGTACGAGGCCGAGTAGGTGGAACCGCTCTCGGGGAATGTCCCGAGAGGAGAGTCCGGGGGAGCCTGGGCCCCCGCCTCGCCGTTGGCGCTCTGATAGCTGTCCAACAGTTTCAGGGAGTCCTTCACGAAGTCGTCAGCTGCCGTGGTGTAGAAGACATTTGGTCCCTCGACGCCGAGGTCGCCGCTCCACACAACCCGGTCCCGTTTCGCCCCGTCCATGATCACCGGCAGGAGGTCGCCCGACCGGACAGAGGGACCGGTGAAGTCGCTCAGCGCGGTCGCTCGAGCCAGCCGGTTCGAGAATAGCGTCGTGTTGTGCGGGCCCACGACGTCGAGATCACGGAACTGTGCCGACTGGCCTGGAGACTCGAAGAACCCGCATGAACCGGAGTCGTAGGTGGGGATACCAGGGGGCAGGGAGGTCGTCGTGAAGCTGGCCACTCGATGCCCGTCGAGTGATGTGGTGATGTCCGTCCCGTCGACCACGGTGCTGATGTGATGCCAGCTTCCAGCCAGCACCGGCGAGTGCAGGGGCACGTCGGCGATCATCCGCAGACCGGCTGAGCTGAGGGAAAACTCACGAAGGGAGTTGGGTGGTCCAGTGGTATCCGCCTCGTCTCCGAGGAAAAAGAAATACCCCGATAGCGATGAAGTGGCTCGCACCATCCACCCGGCCTCGCCGGAGACCACGTTGGCGTCGAACGAAACGGAGGCGTTGGTCCAGCCGGCACCCTGGCTCACGATGCCGCCGAGCCCCCCATCGTTGATCAGTCCCCCATGCACGACGCTCCAGGCACCGGGCAATGTCTGGGCCGGGAGTTCGTCCAACTGGGTCGTATATGCGCCGTCGTACCAGATTCGATTGAGTGCGGTGGAACTCGAATCGAACCAACCTCGATAGTCCTTCGGCGTGGCCCGCACTGCGGTGAAGCGGATACCGATTGCCCTGAGCGTCACGGATCCCATGGAAGTGAGCTCAATCTCCTGATAGCGCTCACCGCCCTGAATGAGCCCTTCCGTCACCGTTCCGGGTCCGCCAACCGTAAGTCTGTCGACCCGTGACGTATTTCCGGCAGATGAGTTGCTCGGCGCATTGTCGCCGGCCGGACCGATGTACTGCCGCCCCTCGCTATACGACGACGACAGAATCGGTGTTCCGGTCTGGGACTGCACGTCGAAGTACGGGACCCCGCCGACATCCCGGCCGTAGTCGACGACGATCGACGGTTGCGGTTCTCCCGGATTCATGGTGAGCGTGATCGGGTGGGCAAGGGAGGGATTCGCCACTGTGTTTGCCTCAGTCACGTCGCCCGACGTGCTGACGATGCTGGCCGGACGGACGTCATCGGTCGCGGGAGCCAACACGAATTGCTGCCAGTCAGGATGGGCCGGCCACTCAAGGGGTCGGGTCGCCGCTCCAGATCCAGCGCCCCCGCCTGGGGCCACGGCCACGGATCCAATTGCTACCCACATGGCCAGGGCGCAGACCATCGTGACTGGGATGCGCCAGCCTGGTCGCCGTCGCCGTGTATCGGGAAACCGGGGCATCCTCGGCTCGGTGAGACGAGGGATTCGAAGCCTTCTTGTGCCGCCGGTCGCGATGGGAATTCAGCGATCGTTATGGCGATCGGAGTAAAGCGCAAACGCTCGGTTGAAGCGGGGGACTCCGTCTGACGCCACCCCTCCCCCATGGGTCACCCCTGGGTCGATGCTCCGATGGGTCGGATCTACTCCCGCTGTTCTCCGGTACGGTGGGTCCGGCATGCCGTACCAGGAACTCCGATCATGAGCGATGCGCCGACCGTCGTCGATGTCGTGGTCGAAATTCCCACCGGGAGCCGCAATAAGTACGAATACGACCACGAGAGCCACGTCATCCGGTTGGATCGGCGCCTCTTCACCGCCACGGCGTACCCGGCCGACTACGGCTTTGTGCCCGACACGCTCTCCAAGGACGGCGACCCGCTCGACGCGTTGGTGCTGGTGGCCGATCCGACATTTCCCGGCTGCGTCGTTCGAGCCCGGATTCTGGGTGTCTTCTTCATGCGGGACGAAGCCGGGCTCGACGCCAAGCTCCTGACGGTCCTGGAGCACGATCCGCAATGGGATCAAGCCGACGACATCGGTGACCTCCCGGTCCACCTGCTCAATGAGATCGAGCATTTTTTCAGTATCTACAAGGACTTGGAGCCCGAAAAGTCCACCGAGGTAATGGGGTTTGAAGGGCGCGCCGCCGCGATAAGAGAGTTGGACGCGTGCCGGGAAGCCTTCCGTGCGCACGCCGGGAAGAAATGAAAGGACGGCCATGTCGTTTCCACGCGAGGAAGTACAAGCAACGGTAGACCGATACCACGCATTGCGAGACCGGATCGATGCCGGCCAGGAGGCCGACGCATTCGGCGCCTTGGCCGACTTCTACACGGAGGACGCCGTGTACATCGACGGGGCCTGGGGACGCTTGGAAGGGCGTGAGGTCATTGCCAAGTGGCTGGTCGACTCCATGGTGGGCATGGAGGACTGGAAATTCCCGGTCGAGTTCACGGCCATCGAGGGAAACGACGTCGTGGTGAAATGGACGCAGATCATGCCCCGCCTGCGCGACGACGGGACGCCCTACCGGCAATCCGGCTACTCACGGCTCATCTATGCCGGGGGTGGCAAATTCTCCTACGAGGAGGATGCCTACAACATGGTCCACGTCCTGGAGGACATCGAGGCCAGTGGGTGGCAACCCACAGAGGCCATGAATTTCCCCCCGGCGCATCCCGACCGGAATTTCGACATTTAGACACTCGGGAAGCGAAGGTTTTCCAGGGCCGGAAACCACCGCACCGGGTCGTGACACTCGGCACGAAGAGATCGTCCGTCATATGATGGCCGGGCCTCGCCTTTGCCGCTCTTTTCGCTCACCGAATCAGGAGGATTCCCCATGGCCCTCGACACGTTCTTCGCCTACGCCGGCGTGTACGGAAAAGTTGAAGACGCCTTGGCGGACTACGACGCCGTGCACGCGTTGCACACCGAGATCGGCCTCATTGACGCCTATGACGCCGCCGTCATCGAACGCAAGGCGGACGGCAAGGTCAAGATCGTCAAGAAGCATGAGACACCGACACGCGTCGGTGGGGTGCTCGGAGGCGGGGTTGGTCTGGCCACCGGTCTGGTCATCGTCCTCTTCCCCGCTGCCGCCATCGGCGGTGGCCTCCTCCTCGCCACGGGTGGTGGTGGAGCGGTGCTTGGTGCGCTGGCCGGCCACGCCGCCGCGGGCATGAGCCGGGGCGACCTCAAGGAGCTCGGGGAGGGTCTCGACAAGGGCCAGGCCGGCCTCGTCGTCATCGCTGTGGCGGATGTGGAAGCCAAGGTGGAAGCGGCCATGAAGCGGGCTGACAAGATCCACGCCAAGCAACTGAAAGCCGACCAGAAGGCCATCGAGGCCGACGCCAAGGCCGACGCCAAAGGCCAGGGTTCGTAGGATTCTCGCGGTCGCCATCAGGCGACCCTTCGTGAAGGCAGCGGGCTTCTTACGGCACGATGTGAGTGCCGCCGCCCGATGCTGCCGCCGGTCGCGGGTTTCCCTCCTGCGCCAAAGGGACTCGAGCTGCTTTGGCGCGTGCTTACTGTTGAGCTTGGGCCTGCGTGCCCAGGGTGACCGACACCGTGTGTTTTGCGTTCCCCACGTAGTACGTGATCGGCACGACCTGCCCGGGCTTGTCCTTTTGGACGATGCCCTGCAGCGTCTCGGACGAATCGATGGTGGTGCCGCCGACGTCGACGATCACATCGCCCTGCTTGAGACCGGCCTGGTCGGCCGGTGAGCCCGTAATGACGTTGAGGATGACGGCTCCCGATGTGGGTGTGAGGCCGTATTGCTGGCGCAAGGCCGGGGTTACCGTCGTGATGTCCACACCGAGGTACCCACCGGTACTGGCGGCCGGCCCACCCTTTTCCAGTTCGGAAATGAGCGACTCAACTTGGGAGATCGGAATGGCGAAGCCGATGTTCTGGGCTCCGGTCCCGTCGCTGGAGGTGCCGGCCACGGCGGTGTTCATGCCGATGACCTGGTCGGCGGTATCGATGAGGGGGCCGCCGGAGTTCCCGGGGTTGATGGCGGCATCGGTCTGGATCAGGTTCTGTAGGTTCTCCGACGTGGTACCGGTGCCACCGGCGGTGACCGATCGACCGAGGGCCGAGACGATGCCCTGCGTCACGGTCGGCGTCCCGGCCGCCAGCCCCAACGCATTGCCGATGGCCACCACGGCATCGCCGACCTGGGCCTTGGCCGAGCTGCCAAAGGTGACGGTCTTCAGGTTCGATACGTTGTTGATCTTGAGCAGCGCGACGTCCTTGGCGGCGTCGTAACCGACCAACGTGGTGGGGAGGGCCTTGGTCTGGCCGTATTCGGTCACGGTGATGCTCCCGCCCGAGGTAGTGGTGAAGAGTTCGATCACGTGGTTGTTCGTGATCACCTCACCGTTCGAGGTGATGATCATCCCGGTACCTTCATCCTCGTTGCCGCCTGCCTTGACGTCGATGGAGACGACGGCCGGGATCACGTCCTTGACCAGTTGAGGGATGGTCACGTTGCCACTGAGGACCGCCGCTCCGGGGGCTGAGTTGCTCTCGTGGATGGTGACGCTTTCCCCGCTGTTGGTGTTGTGGTCGACCAAGGCGGTGACGCCGGAGCCCACCAAGGCGCCGATGACCGCAGCGACGACGGCCACGGCGACCCAACGACGCCCCCTCTTCTCTTTGGGCTCCGTCGTGGCGATCGGCGCCGTCGGCGGTGGCGGGAAGCCAGCGGTGGTGGCTGAGCCGAACGGTGGCGTCGCAGGGCCGGGCGGGGCGGCCGGAGCCGTAACGGGAAACGGCCACCCGGGCTGGGCCGGCGGAGGCGGAGGTGGCGCTGCCGTCACGTTCTCGGCCGAGGTCCCGGCGCCCGAGGGCTCCTCCGCCTCGTCGACCGGTCCCGTCGCCGGGGACTCCACGGGCGGGTTGCCTGACGCATCAATGGGGGCTGCTGCGGCGTCCCGGGCGCCATCAGCAGCGTCATCTGGCTCGGGAGCAGATGTCGCGCCAGGTGGTTCTACGTGATCAGTCATCAAAGTCCTCCCGAACGAGCACGAGTCGCCACGCCGGCACCCTCGGCGGCAATCTTCGGCCGTCGTCCTAGACGCGTTGCCATGATACGGGATGCGGGAACCGGGGAGGCACCACCCAAAAACCGATTCGGCGCTTGGATGGCCTCAGGCGCGGTAGCGTGTCCGCCGCATGTCACGCCGGATCGATATCGAGTTAACCAGCAAGAGCAGCGATGAGTCATGGACGTGGCGTGCCGCCGGAGCGAAGCAGCCCAAGGGTGTGCTCGATGGATCACTGGTCCCCGACGGCAGCGCCGTCGGTGCCGTGTTTCGGGCCGACGTCGAGGTCGGGCTGGAGGGGATCGAAGTCCTCTCGTTGGCCTCGGTCAAGCCGGCCCGCTCGCCCGAGAAGGTCGAAGGTCGTATTGAAGTGGTGGGGACACCCAAGCGGGCCCCTGACGTCTCGGTCATGTTGGCCCCCGGTTCGGCCAAGCGGAGCCGGCGACGCGACGAAGACGATGGCGATGATCGCCGGGACCGCAAGGGAAAGGGAAGCAGCCGTCGCAGCGAGGGCCCCGGTGGCGAGCGTCCCAGTGGCAGCGGCGGTCCGTCCCGCGGTAGCGGTGGCTCCAGTGGGCCACGCCGACCGGGGAGCCGTCGATCCGCCGAAGGCGGCGAGGGTCGCGGAGCGCGGGGCGAGCGTCCGGTCACCCCGACATCGACGGTGCATCGAAACGCCATGTTGGCTGCGCTGCGACCGGAGCAGATCCCGGTGGCTGAGCAGTTGCTCCGCGGTGGTCTTCCCGCCGTGCGTCAAGCGATCGCCGCCCAGAACACGGCGGCCAAGGCCTCGGGTAAGCCAGCGGCGTCCTCCGACGCCCTGATGGCCATGGCCGAAGAGCTGCTCCCGGTGGTGAAACTGGCCGACTGGAAGGACCGGGCCTCGGTGGCGCAGACGTCGGGCAAGGAGTACCGGTTGCGCGAACTGCGCGCCGTGGTGGCTGCGTCACGCACCGTCATCCTCGATGAAGAGGGTCGGGGCCTGGCCAAGTCCCTCAAGGAGTCACTCGACGGCCGCGTCACCGCCCTACGGGAAGAATGGCTGGCCCGAATGACCAATGCCATCAAAGAAGGCCGGGTACAGCAAGCACTCGAGGCTTCCATCAGGCCGCCCGAGCCCGGCACGCGTTTGCCGGCCGATCTGGCCGTGCAGTTGGCCGCGGCGGCCTCGGAGGCCATGACGGCGGATCTGCCGCCCGAGGAATGGATGCACCTGCTCGATACCGTGATCCAGTCGCCGGTCCGGCGTACGGTCAAGCCGGTGGGCATCCCCGACGACGAGGTGGCCAAGCAGGCGGCCCGTCATGCCGCCGGCATGGTGCCGGCACTGGCCAAGCTCTTGGGTCTGCGCATCCCTCCCCCACCACCTCGACGCGTGGTGACCGAGCGGCGACTCAGTCCAGCCGGCGGTTGAGCGTCAGCAGCCGGGCCACGAAGCCGGCTGCCTCGAGGCGTTGCTTGGACGACCGGTCTCCGGGCAGGGCCAGGGCGTCAATGTCGCGGCAGCCGCGCGCCCTGCACCAGCCGACCACCGCCTCCATCAGGGCGCTCCCCACGCCGACGCCTCGGGCGTCGGATTCCACGAAGCAGCATTCGATCCGCCCGCTCCTGTCGGTTTCACCCGTACGGGTGAAGGTGGCGGCCGCCGCCAACCCGACCACCGCGTGGTGGAACTCACCCACGTAAAGGGCGGCCTCGGATCCACGCGACGTCCAGCGCGTTATGAGGTCATCGGGCGTGCGCGCACCGAGCAGCGCCGCTCCTCCTCGCATCGTGCGGGCGCCCTCCAGGGCGGTGGCGAGCAGCTGGGCGGCCAGGACCAGGTCAGCTGGTTCCGCTGGGCGTGCCCGTTCCACCGGCTCCCCCTATGGGGTCGACGCCGTGGGGGCGCCCGGAGGGTCGGCCTCGAGCAGCTGCTGGGTGCGATTGAGGATGGTGCGGCGATTGCGGTGTGATGCCTCGTAACGGTGGACCGCCCGCAGGTGGTCGGGCTCGAGGCTCTCGAGCCGGCGCACCACCTGCGACGCCGAGAGGGTGTCGTACCCGGCGAAGACCTGCTCGACCACGGCACTGTCGGCGGGGTCCGGAACGGGCTTCGGCGTCGCCGTGGGGGCCCCGGCGGCGCCGACCCGGTCATCATCGGTGGCACCGACGGGAGTCGGTCGGTCCGAATCGTCCTGGCCGAAGAGCTGGCCCACCCGCCGGGTCAGGTCCTTCTGACCGAAGCGGACCACGAAGGCACCGATGGTGCGCGCGTTGCTGATCTCCTGGTCGACCCGCTTGCGACCTTTGGCGATGAGCCCGGGCAGGTCCTCGGCGACGGTCAGCACCACGCCGACCGGAGCGAAGAGCAAGACGTCGAGTGGGCCCCGACCAGGTTCCGGCTCGTCGGGAGTACCGGCTTCATGCTGAGCGCCGGCCTCATGGTGAACCCCGGCGTCATGGTGAGCTCCGACGTCATCGGGAGCCCCCGCGTCATCCGGAGTTTCGGTGTCGTCAGACACAATCCCGGCAGAGCATCTTCTTCTTGTCGGCTAACTGGCTCGGGTGCTTGACCAAGAAGCAGGAACGGCAGACGAACTCGTCGGGCTGTTTGGGCAGGACACGCTCGTTGCCCTCGCTCTTGTCCTCCTGGTCGGTGGCTTCCTCGTCTTCCGGCTCATCCTCGACGACGAGGCGCTCCTTCAAGATGACGTCGAGGCTCGCTTCGACGTCCTCGTCCTCGGGCTCCTCCTCTTCCTCTTCGTCCTCGGCCTCGCCGGACTTCTCCACGACCGCTGCCGGGGAGGGAGTGAGGATTTCTATGGTGTCGACCACATCGTCGTCGTCCTCGTCGTCGACGACGACGTCCACGTCGAGGGGGTCGTCCACCTCGATGTCCTCCAGAGCGTCCTCGTCAAGATCGACCTCCAGGTCATCATCTTCGAGGGCCTCGTCGGGGTCGACGGCAGGGGTCTCCTTCTCGAGATCTTTGGGCATGTCCTTCTTCTTGGTGGCCATTTGCCGCCGGAGCATAGACGGTCATCGCGCCGCGTCAATCACAGGGGGGCCGCAAAGTCAAGGTCCTCGGGGGACTCACGGCGGGGGCCAGGCGGGCGGGCCCGGGGTCTTTGGCGCCATTTCCCCCATCCGGTCAAGCCGGGTGTGGGAAACGTTCTCTACTCGACCCCTGGGCCTCCCTCCGCCTCTCACAGCATCCCCCCCTCAGGTACATCCAGCGCGGTCGCTTTCGGCTCTGTAGGGGCGTTTGGGACTGCGCCGTACACTACGCACTCGGAGGGAGGTGGCGTCAAGGGGAACTGACCACCTCCCAACAGGGACGATGTCGATTGTTCCTGGTCAGTGTGTTGGAGATTTTTCCGAGCGGCGGCGCTCGGCGCGGCGCTCGGATTCGAGCCGTTCGAGTTCGGTGGCCCCGTGGTCGACGAAGGTCATGGTCGCGGCAATGGCGTGGTGGCCCGCCTGTTCGGCAATGGCACGATGCATCTGCTGCGCCACCCGCCGATAGGCCGGATGGCCCTGCGGCCCGGAGCGAAGTTCGATCAGGTGCATGGCTTCGCGCGCGTTGCACTGCATGACGTAGCGGATGCGATGAGCCAGGGCGACGGCGTACGACGCTTGCTCGGGAAAATGCGGCTGCAGGGTGCGGTAGAGGTCTTCGGCCCGGTCGATGGTGGCGCGGTAGCTCTCGCCCACGCCGGCGTCGGCCACCAGCTCGGGCATGTCGTAGCCGAGCGCGATGCCCAATCGTTGCCATTCGATGGTGAGCATGCGATGACGCTGCAGGTCGCGAAACGCCCCGTAGTCCGTCACCAGTTCGAAGCGGTAGTCGGTGCGTTCGAAGGCGCGGCCGGGGCGGTGGCGCCGGTTGGTCCGCTCGCCGACATAGGCCGACAACAGGGCGACGCGTTCTTCCCCGTTGAGGAGACGCACGCGGCGGAGCGCTTCGACCTCGGAGCCCGAGCCCTGGCTGAAACAGGCCGCGGCCAGGACTTTGTCCTCCCCCTCGGGGTCGAAGTCGAGCAACGTCACTTCGGCCGGGGGCTCGCCCGAGGGGCCGCCGGTGCCGTCAGTGAAACCGGGCGGGTCGTCGGGCCAGAGGCGGTCGAGCACCCGGGCCGTGTCCTCGCGGGTGGCGGCGAGATAGGCGGTCCACTCCCCTCCCCGCTCGGCCACGTCGACGCGTTGGAGAAACGACGGGATGACCTTGCGGAGCTCGGTGAGCATCATGTCGGCGTACGTGCGCGCTTCGGGCAGTGGATGGGCCCGCATGCGGAGGAGAAGTTGCTCATAGGACTGGCCCGTGCCGTAGAGGCCGATGTTCGAGAGGCAGGCCGCCGGCAGCAGGCCGCGCAACGCGTCGAGTGCCTTCGCCTTGACCGCTTGGCGGTAGACGAAGTCGCTGTCCCCGGCTTGTTGGGGAAACCGCGCCACCACCGAGGCTTGGACGGTCGGCAGGAGCTCACCGTACGTATCGAACACGCGATCCATGTCACCGACGTAACGGGCGCCATAGGGCGACTCGAGGATTTCGGTGGGCCGGTAGTAGCGGTAGTGACCGCTCTCGAGTCGGTTGTTGTAGGCGATGTAGCGAGTGGACTGCTCGAGATAGGCCATGAGTCGACCCCACTCGAGCACTTTGGAGAGGACGTTGGAGGACTGCTCGCAGGCCAGGTGCACACCACCGAGCTGGGCCACCGAGTCGTCGCCGTATTCGACGAAGACCTTCTCGTAGAGCTGCTCCGCCCGGGCCAGGCCCACCGTGGCATCGAGGGTGATGTCGCCGGAGATGTCGAGGTCGCGCACGAACTCGTCCAGGAAGAGCCGGCGCAGGCTCTTGGGCGAACGGGAGTAGCGGGCGAAGAGCGCCCCCTTGACGACTTCGGGCAAATTGACCAGGGCGAAGACCGGCAGGTGCAGGTTGGTCACATAGCGGCGGAGGATGGCCTCCTCGTCGGCGGTGAATTCCTCTTCGATGTACGGGAACATGGGCGCCCCACCCTACGGTTGAGGAACGGGCTGATGGCGGATGGGCCGTCAGCGTTCGGGGACAGGAAGGCCGGCGGCCACGACGCCCCGCAGGAGGAGCCCGACCGCCTCCCGGGCCCCCCTCTGGGTGGCCGGAACGGTGGCCACATGGGCCACCTGTTGCACCAGATCGGCCACCGACTTCATGGTGCGAACGAAGTCGCCCGGCGCCACATCGCCCACATCTCGGGCGGCCACCCCGAGCGCCGTCTCGAACGACGCCCCCCGGGCCCACGAGACCACGGCGGTGGCCAGGCCCGAGGAGGGCTGCCGCGTCCGCGGCACCAGGTGGACCTCCTCGGCCGCCCGGATGCGCTCCGCCATCAGCGCCAGCGCATCACAGCGCCAGCGCAGATCGGCCAGCCGTTTCTCGCCCAGCCGGTCGGCCACCGCCCCTCGACGGCGATCACGTCGGACCGGTGGTCGGCCGCCCCGATGCCCGGCCAGGCGCCGGGCGCGCCGTGGTTCGAACACCACCGAGGAGACGACGCCGGCCAGGATGGCGGGCTCGGTCCCGTCGAGGAGCTCGTTGGCCAGCGCCTCGGCCATCAAGAGATCGGACTCGTGGTAGATGCGGGCCAGTCGGTGGCCACTGGCCGTGAGCGACCAGTTCTCGACGTAGTGCAACTCCTCGAGCACGGCCACCCGATGGCTCAGCTGGAGCGAGAGGAGGTCGGCCCGTTGCGCCTGCCATTGGGCGAAGGAGCGGTGGAGGACCTCATTGGCGGTGTCCTGATCGAAGCGGGAGACCAGGTTGACGGCCAGGTTGTACGTCGGGCGGAAGGACGAGCGCAGATCGGGAGGCGGGGCCATGGCCACGCGGGCCGCCTCGCCGAAGGTGGTCTCGTGGGACCAGACCACGACGGCATGGCCCTCCTCGTCGAGGCCGCGCCGGCCGGCCCTTCCGGTCAATTGCAGGTACTCGCCCGACGTGAGGCTGGCCCGTCCGGCCCCGCCGTACTTGGTGAAACGCTCGATCACCACCGTGCGGGCCGGCATGTTGATGCCCAGCGAGAGCGTCTCGGTGGCGAAGACCACCCGGAGCAGTCCGGCGGCGAAGCACTCCTCGACCGTTTCGCGGAAGACCGGCACCAGGCCGGCGTGGTGGGCCGCCACTCCGGCCGACAGCCCCTCCAGCCAGTCGTCGTAGCCCAGCACGCCGAGATCCTCGTCGCTCAGCGATTCCACGCGCGCCTCGGCAATCTGGCGGATGGTGGCGCGTTCATCCCGGTCGGTCAGGCGCACGCCGTCGCGGACCACCTGATGCACTGCGTCGTCGCAGGCGGCCCGGCTGAAGATGAAGACGATGGCGGGGAGCAGGTCCTCGTCGTCGAGGGCGGCGATGAGCTCGGTGCGCAGCGGCGAGCGATAGGGCAGCCGCGGGCCCCTGCCCCTGGGCTGCCACCCGGCCGGCCGGCCCTGGGACGCCCGGCGCACTGCTTGGTCGATGCGCTGGCCTTCCCCACCGGCCTTGCCGTTGGCGAGGAGCGGTACCAGCAGCGTCGCGTCGTCCTCCCGTCGATGGGCCGCGAAGAGGTGGCGCAGGACGATCGGCCGGTGCCGCTCCACGATCACGTCGGTGTCCCCCCGGACCGAGCGCAACCACTCACCGAGCTCCTTGGCGTTGTTCACCGTGGCCGAGAGGCAGACGAAGCGGATCTCGGGCGGCGAGAGCACCAGCACCTCTTCCCAGACGCCGCCGCGGTAGGGGTCCTGAATGAAGTGGACTTCGTCGAGGATGACGGTGTGCAGATCGCCCAGGAGGTCGGAACCGGCCAGCAGCATGTTGCGGAGCACCTCGGTGGTCATGACCACCACCGGGGCCTCGGGTCTGACCGCCGTGTCGCCGGTCAGGAGGCCGACGTGCTCGGGGCCGTAGGTCGCCACCAGGTCGCCGTACTTCTGGTTGGACAGCGCCTTGAGCGGGGTGGTGTAGAAGGCCTTGCCACCGGCCTGGAGCGCCCGGTGCACCGCGTACGCCGCCACCAGCGTCTTGCCCGACCCGGTGGGGGCCGAGACGAGCACGGAGTGTCCGGCCTTGAGCGCTCGGAAGGCCTGGAGTTGGAAGTCATCGGGCGGGAAGGGAAGTTGCGCCTCGAAGTCCCATCCCTCCCCCGCCTCGGAGACGGGCCACGGGAAGACGGTCAACGGCCGAGCAGCTTCCCGATCCCGATGGCGGCGAAGTAGAAGACGACGAGGGGGATCGCCAGAGCCAGCATGGAGAAGGGATCCGAACTGGGGGTGAACACGGCGGCCACGATGGTGATGATGATCACGGCCCAGCGCCAGGCGTGCAGCAATTTGGCCGGCGTGACCACGCGGGCCAGCTCGAGTGAGACCAGGATCACCGGGAACTGGAAAGTCAGACCGAACAGGCCCATCATCAGCAGGATCAGTCCGAGATACGGAATGGGGTCGTAGATGGCCTGGAGTTGCGGCCCTCCCACCGACTTGAGGAAGGCCAGGGCGTGGGGAAGGGTGAGGTAGGCCGTCGCCGCGCCGAGGAGGAAGAGGCTGAAGGCGGCGGCGACAAAGGGCACGGCCCACTTGCGCTCCCTCGCCTGCAGGCCCGGCGTGATGAAGCGCCACAACTGGAAAAGGATGACCGGGGAGGCGAGGACCAACCCGCCGAACACGGCGATCTTCACGCGCAGGGTGAGCCCGTCGAGGGGCGACGTGACGTAGAGGTTGCAGGTGCCGTTGTTCCCGACCAGCAGCGACCCGTTGCCGGCCCCGTGATGCGAGGTGGTGGCGTAGACCGAGCAGAGCGGCCGGAGCAGGAAATGCAGGATCGGCTCGTAGGCGATCACGCAGACCAGGGAAGTGATGACCACCGCGATCACACAGACCACCAGGCGGTGGCGCAGCTCACCCAGGTGCTGGGTCAGGGTCATGCTGTCGGGCGAAGGTTTGTCCTTGCGCGTGCCGAGGAGGGGGATGGACATCGTGCTGGCTGGGGCCGGCTAGTTCAGACTGGGGTCACCGGTGACCACGTCGTCGGACGGGCGCATCGGTGCCGGCGGGGTCATCGGTCGGGTACGCGGCACGGACGTTGGTCCCGCGGCGGACGATGCCTCGGGCGTGGCCCCGGCCGCACCCCCCGCCGCAGCCCCGTTGGCAGCCCCGTTGGCCGCCTCGGCCGACGTGTCCTCGCCCTTCCCGTCCATGGTGGAGAGATGGTTCAGCAGAGCCGAGGGCGAGCGCGCCAGCCGGGCGATGTCGGTGGTGGAGGGGAGGTCGGGGATGGAGCCGCGGACCTCGGTCTCCATGCGGTGCCGGAACTCGTTGAACGAGCGCCAGGCCCCTCCCACCTGCCGGGCCACCTGGGGCAGCTTGTCCGGCCCGAGCAGGATCACGGCCACCACGACGATGATCAGGAGCTTGGCGGGATCCAGATTGAACATGCGCCCCCACTCTATGGCGGCTAGAGAGACGCGATCAGGCGCTCGACCCTCTCATCGTGCGATTTGAAGGGATCCTTGAGCAAAACCGTGCGTTGGGCCTGGTCATTGAGCTTGAGATGGACCCAGTCCACCGTGAAGTCCCGGCGGCGCTCCTTGGCCCGTTTGACGAAGGCGCCCCGCAAGCGGGCCCGGGTGGTCTCGGGCGGGTTGGTCATGGCATCGGTGATGTCGTCGTCGGTGCAGGTCCGGTCCACCTGGTCGCGCTGCTGGAGCTTGTAGTACAGACCGCGGTTGCGATCGACGTCGTGGTACATGAGGTCGATCATGGCCACCTTGGGGTGGGCCAGGGGCACACCGTGCCGGCCGCGGACCTCCTCGATGATCCGGTGCTTGGCCACCCAGTCGCACTCGCGCCAGAGCGACGTGGGGTCGGCCTCGAGGCCCTTGAGACAGTGCTCCCACATGCCGAGGGCGATGTCCTCCTCGGGGGAGAGCCCCCGGCTGTCCCGGAACTTCACCGCCCGTTCGAAGTACTCGTTCTGGATGTCGAGCGCCCGCATCTCGCGGCCGTTGGCCAGGCGGACCCGGCGCTGGCAGGTGATGTCGTGGCTGATCTCCCGGATGGCCCGGATGGGGTTCTCCAGCGTCAGGTCGCGCAGCACGGTCGAGGAGTCCTCCAGCATGGCCAGGAGGATGCTGGTCGTCCCCACCTTGAGGAAGGTGGCGTACTCGCTCATGTTGGAGTCGCCCACGATCACATGGAGGCGGCGGAACTTCTCGGCGTCGGCGTGGGGCTCGTCGCGCGTATTGATGATTGGGCGGCTGCGGGTGGTCGCCGAGGACACCCCCTCCCAGATGTGCTCGGCCCGCTGGCTCAGGCAGAACACCGCGCCCCGCGCCGTCTGCAGCACCTTGCCGGCGCCCGAGTAGATCTGGCGACTGACCAGAAACGGGATGAGGACTTCGGTGTAGCGGTTGAACTCGTCGTTGCGCTCGGTCAGGTAGTTCTCGTGACAGCCGTAGGAGTTGCCGACCGAGTCGGTGTTGTTCTTGAAGAGATAGACCTCGCCCCGGATGCCCTCTTCGCGCAGACGGGCCTGGGCCCCGCTGACCAGTTGGGCCAGGATCCACTCCCCCGCCTTGTCGTGCATGACGACGTCGCTGATCTTGTCGCACTCGGGGGTGGCGTATTCGGGGTGGCTGCCCACGTCGAGATAGAGCCGGGCGCCGTTCTCGAGAAAGACATTGGACGAGCGGCCCCAGCTCACCACCCGGCGGAAGAGATACCGGGCTACCTCGTCGGGGCTGAGCCGTCGCTGGCCCCGCAGGGTGAAGGTGACGCCGTACTCGTTCTCGATCCCGAAGATGCGTCGCTCCACGGAGCCACCGTACTGCCGGCTAGGCCAGAAGCTGCGCCAGCTCCTCGTCGGGCACCCGGCGGAAGGAACGCCGCCCGTTGCCCCGGCTCAGGGTGGCCACCTCCAGATCGGCCGGGGCGAGCGTGCGGTCCGGCCCGGCCAGGGCGGCGGCGGCGGCCTTGAGCGCCGCCGCGAGGTCCCATCCTTCCTGCCAGGAGGCCGCAACCCGCTCGTTGATGGTCTCGGCATCGCCCCCGAGGACGGCGAAGTGGTCCTCGTCGGTGATCGTCCCCTCGTAGGCGATGTGGTACAGCTGATCGGGCCGGGTGGCGTCGCCCAGCTCGGCGACCAGGATCTCGACCTCGAGGGGCTTCATCTCGTGGGTGAACACGTTCCCGAGATACTGGGCGTAGAGGTTGGCCAACCCCCGGGCGTCCACGTCCTCGCGGCTGTAGGCGTACCCCTTGGTGTCGGCGTGGCGCACGCCGGCCACCCGCAGCTGGTCGTACTCGTTGTACTTGCCGACGCCGCCGAAGGCGATGCGGTCGTAGATCTCGCTGATCTTGTGTAGTGAACGCGACGGGTTCTCGGCCACGATGACGATGCCGGCGTCGTAGGTGGTGGCCACCAGGGAACGGCCGCGGGCGATGCCCTTCTGGGCGTACTCGGCCCGATCCTTCATCACCTGCTCGGGTGCCACGTAGTACGGCATGCTCATGACGTCGACCCCGCTTGCCCGCCCTGCCCCGACTGCTCGGCCCGCTCCGCCCGGGCGCGGGCGATGAGGGCACCGAAGCGTTCGGCCACTTCGTCCTCGGGGACCGCGCGGTAGCCCTCGGCGTCGACCACCGCGATGAGCGGGTAGATGCCGCGCACCAGGTCCGGACCGCCGGTGGCCGAGTCCTCGTCGGCCGCCTCGTAGAGGGATCGGATGGCCAGCTCCACCGCGTCGTCCTGGGAGAGGCCCTCGCGCCACCCCAGCTTGATGGTGGAACGGGCGTCACGGCCGCCCGAGCCGGTGGCCTGGAAGTCGGTCTCCTCGTAGTGGCCACCGGTGGCGTCGTAGCTGAAGATGCGGCCGGTGCTGCGGGCCGTGTCGTACCCGGCGAACAGTGGCACCACCACGAAGCCCTGCATGGCCATGGGCAAATTCTGACGCACCATCTGGGCCAGCTGGTTGGCCTTGCCCTCGAGCGAGAGGGTGGAGCCTTCGACCTTTTCATAGTGCTCGAGCTGGACCTGGAAGAGGCGGACCATCTCGACGGCCATGCCGGCCGAGCCGGCGATGGCGACGGCGGAGAAGCGGTCAGCCGGAAAGACCTTCTCCATGGCCCGGTGGGCGATGATGTTGCCTGCGGTGGCCCGGCGGTCCCCGGCCATGATCACACCGTCGGCGTAGCGCAGGGCCACCACCGTGGTGGCATGCGCCGCCAGCGGGGCCGCGGCCACCCCGTCACGGGCGGCGCGCTGTTGGTCCGGGCCGTCCATGGCGCCGGTCAGCCGTTGCAGTCCGACGAAGTCTGGCCCCGGATCACGTTCCGGGGGAAAGAGGGGTAGCGCCACCGGTGACTACTGCCCACCCTTCTGGACGTAGTTGCGGACGAACTCCTCGGCGTTGTCCTCCAACACCTCGTCGATCTCGTCGAGCAAGTCGTCGAGCTCCGCCTTGATCTTCTCGCCCCGCTCCGAGGTGGCCGGTGCCTGCTCCACCACGTCGGCCTCGGCCTCGGCGCTGGTGCGGTCCGAGGTGCTCGTGTTCTTTCGCTTCTGCTCTTGTTCTGCCATCGTTTGCCCTGTTCCCGTCCACTTGTGAGACTGTCACGCCTTCGTGTGAGACGCCTTCCTGTGAGACTGTCACGTCTTCGACCTACGAGTTGAGCCGCTCCAGCAAGTCCGCTGGACTGGTGCTCTGGGCCAACAGCGCGCCCGTGTTCTCGGCGGTCCCCTTCAACGGATCCATCATAGGGACGCGCCGCAGGGGATCGGTGCCGATGTCGAACACCAGGGAATCCCAGTTGGCCGTGACCACCGCGTCGGGCCAGCGAGCCAGGCATTTGCCCCGGAACCAGGCACGGGTGCCCCGGGGTGGCTCGGTGACGGCCTCGTCGGACTCGGCCATGGTGACCAGGCGCTGGAGGCCCAGGCGCTGGTAGACGGAGCGTCCCGGGCGCAGGTCGTGGTACTGCAACGCCAGTGCAGCCAGGCGTGGATCGCCCCAGCCGCACCCGTGGCGCTCCTGGTAGGCCAGGAGCAGCTGCTGCTTGGCCACCCAGTCCAGCGTGTCGGAGAGGGAGGCGGGGTCCGATTCGAGCCCCTCCAGGACGGCCTCCCAGTGGCGCATGACCAACGCACCGACGTCGCCCTGGTCGCCCAGCGCGGCGAGGCCGTGCTCCTCGGCGTACTTGCGGGCGGCGCCGAAGATCTCCCACTGCATCTCGAGCGCGGTGGCCGTACTGCCGTCGGCCAGGGCCAGGGGGTGCGACAGGGAGAGGTCGGCCGAGACCTGGTGTATGGCCCGCACCGGATCGGCCAGTGCGAGGTCGCGGCCCGGCCCGGCCTCGTCTTCGACCATGGCCAGCACGATGGCCGTCGTGCCGACCTTCAACAAGGTGGCGACCTCGGAGAGATTGGCGTCGCCGACGATGACGTGGAGGCGCCGGAACCGCTTGGGGTCGGCGTGGGGCTCGTCCCGGGTGTTGACGATGGGACGCTTCAAGGTCGTCTCGAGCCCGACGATCTCCTCGAAGAATTCGGCCCGCTGGGAGATCTGGAAGTGGACCGTGCTGGCATCGAGCGCCGGCGTCTCCACCCCGACCTTGCCCGAGCCGGTGAAGATGGTGCGCGAGACGAAGTGCGGCACCACGCCTTCGATCACCCGGGAGAACGGGACGGCCCGGTCCATCATGTAGTTCTCGTGGCAACCGTAGGAGTTGCCCTTGCCGTCGGAGTTGTTCTTGTAGACGATCGGCGCGGCCACGTCGGGGATACGCGCCTCGGCGGCGATCATGGCGCGCCGCATGACCTCCTCGCCGGCCTTGTCATAGACCAGGCATTCGAGCGGCGTCAGACATTCGGGGGTGGAGTACTCGGGGTGGGCGTGGTCGACGTAGAAGCGGGCGCCGTTGGTGAGGACGGTGTTGGCCAGGTGGGTCTCGACCATCGGGGCCAGCGACCCCTCGCGGGCGAAGCCGCGGGCGTCGTTGCCCGGCGTCTCGTCCTCGAAGTCCCACCCGATCCTCTGCTCGATGTCCGCCGCGTAGGCGTTGACCAGCACCGAGGAGGCGGCAATCGGATTCTGCTCCGGACCGGGCGAGTGAATGCCGTATTCGGTCTCGATCCCGCAGACCTTGATGGTGGCCACGCGTCGACCCTAGGCCCTTTTAGAGGTACTGCCCGGTACCCACCCGTTCGATCGACCGGCCGCCGGTGACCTCCCTGTCCTCGGTGAGCAGTGTGCGGACGTAGACGATGCGCTCGCCCTTCTTCCCCGAGATCCGGGCCCAGTCGTCTGGGTTGGTGGTGTTGGGCAGGTCCTCGTTCTCCTTGTACTCCTGGCGGATCGACTCGAGCAGGTCCGACGTGCGGACGCCGCCGGGCTCGCCGGCGATGACCCGCTTGATGGCCAGCTTCTTGGCCCGGCGGACGATGTTCTCGATCATGGCGCCCGAGGCGAAGTCGCGGTAGTAGAGGATCTCCTTGTCGCCGTTCTGGTACGTGACCTCGAGGAAGCGATTCTCGTCATCCTCGCGGTACATCTCGGACACCGTCTGCTCGATGATGGCCAGCGCCGCCTTGTTGAGGTCCCCCCCGCCGAGGCGGCCAACCTCGTCGGCGTCCAGCGGCACGTCGGCGGTGAGGTAGCGGCTGAAGATCTGGGCGGCGGCTTCCTCGTTAGGGCGTTCGATCTTGATCTTCACATCGAGCCGGCCCGGGCGCAGGATGGCCGGGTCGATCAGGTCCTCGCGGTTGGACGCCCCGATGACGATGACGTCACGGAGCGACTCCACCCCGTCGATCTCGGCCAGCAGCTGCGGCACGATCGTCGACTCCATGTCGGAGCTGATGCCGGTGCCCCGGGTGCGGAAGAGCGACTCCATCTCGTCGAAGAAGACGATGACCGGCATGCCCTCGTCGGCCTTCTCCCGGGCCCGCTGGAAGACCTGGCGGATCTGGCGCTCGGTCTCCCCCACGTACTTGTTGAGGAGCTCGGGCCCCTTGATGTTGAGGAAGTAGCTCCGCACGTTGGCGTTGCCGGTGGTCTCGGAGACCTTCTTGGCCAGTGAGTTGGCCACCGCCTTGGCGATGAGCGTCTTGCCGCATCCGGGCGGCCCGTACAAGAGGATGCCCTTGGGGGCCGGGAGCGAGTACTCGGCGAAGAGCGCGCGGTGCAGGTACGGCAGCTCGACGGCGTCGGTGATGGCCTCGATCTGCGTATCGAGCCCACCCACGTCGTCGTAGGTGATGTCGGGCACCTCTTCGAGGACGAGCTCCTCGGTCTCGAGTTTCGGGAGCTTCTCGATCAGCAGCTGGTTGCGCACGTCCATGAGCAGCGAGTCACCGGCCCGCAGCTTCTCGCCGATCATCTCCTCGGAGAGCTCGGCCACCCGCTCCTCGTCCGCCCGGGCGAACACCACGCAGCGGCGCCCGTCCTCGAGGCGCTCTTTGAGGGTGACCACCTCGCCGCTCAACTCCCCGTCCCGGACGAGGACCACGTTCAACGACTCGTTCAGCACCACCTCGTTGCCCTTGCGGATGATGCCCGGGTCGATGTCGGGGTGGAGGCTGACCCTCATCTTGCGCCCACTCGAGAAGACGTCGACCGTGCCGTCTTCGTTGACGCCCAGGAAGGTGCCGTAGGCGGCCGGGGGCTGCGTCAACTTCTCGACTTCTTCTCTCAGCGCGGCCAGCTGCTCCTTGGCCTGCTGCAGGGTGAAGGTCAGCTTCTCGTTCTGCGAGGTGGCGTGGGCCAACTGGCCCTTGGAATCGAGCAGGCGCTCCTCGAGCGCCTGCACGCGACCGGGGCTCTCCTGCAACCGGCGCCGGAGCGCGTGGATCTCGTCCTCGGCGTCGGCCAGTTCGGCCCGCAGGGCTTCGGCCTGCGCCGCCTGGTCGTCGGAGTCCGGGGTGACGCTCACGATGTTCACCCTAACCCTCCCGCTCGGAGAATTGGCCCACACCACGCGGACCTGGTGCGGGGACGGGCGCTCGCAGGCGTTGCACCGCCGCTCCTATGGGTTATGCAGGGGTTACGCCCAGGAACTCATGAGTTCGGACTGGGCCAGGTCCTGCCAGCTCTTGTGGAAGGCTGCCGGTTGTATGCCCGCCGGTTCCGTCGTGGTGGTCGATGAGGGGGCGCACGCCACGGGCGTGAACGCCGGCAGTTCCGGCAGCGTGGCCACCTTGGACTGAGGGTGCGCGAAGTTCAGGGCGGTGGCCAGGTTGCCGGGGTCACTCTTCGCCTTCGAGGCATCGCGTTGGCTGAGCGGCTTGAGTCCCCAACGCCACTCGATCAACTTCAGGACCGAGGTGTGGTCGTAGAAATGGTGGGAGACCGCCGTCTGCGGGCTGGTCACCCGCGTGAAGGGCGACGCGATGATGCAGGGCACGCGGAAGCCGGTCAGTACCTCACCCCTGGCGTTGAGATCGGTGTCGATCCCGGTGGCCGGGCTGGCACCCACCGCCACGCCGGCGGTCACGCGCGGCGGCGTGACATGGTCGAAGAAACCGCCCCACTCGTCGTAGTTGATGACGAGCACCGTCTTGTCCCAACCGGGCCCCGATGCCACCGCGTGGAACACCCGCGACAAGAACGCGTCACCGGCGCGGATGTCGGCCAGCGGATGGTCGTCGGCGGATGTGCCGGTACCTTCACCCACGAACTTCGGGTCGAGGTAGGACACGTTGGGCAGTGTGCCGGCGGCGGCATCGCTGAGGAACTGGGTGTACGGGGAGGAGATGGCGGTGTACTTGGACCCCCACATGAGCAGAAACGGCACGTCGCCGTAGTAGTAGCGGCCGGTCGGGCCGCCGCTCTGGTTGAGCTGGTCCCAGATGGTGGGGAGGGTCGACTTGGTGAGGGAGTCATCGAGGCGGTCGGTCTGCCCGCAGTGCTGGAAGAAGCGGTTGGGATAGGTCGGGCCCATGATGGAGCAGAAGTACCGGTCGCACGTGGTGTACGCCATGGCCAGTTTGCTCATGAAGGGCCGGTCCGCGGCCTCGTAGTAGCTGACGGCGAGGGAGTCGTTGGCCGGGTCTGAGAGAAACCCGTTCAACTTCCCGTGGTTGAGCTGCAGGCGCCCGCCCGAATAGGAGTGGTCGGGGTCGGTGAAGGCGCAGCCGTTGAATTGAGTCTGGTGGTAGGTGGCCGTGGCCTTGCCCTGTGGGTTGGGGTACGTCAGGCCGGCCTGCCTGCCGTCGGCATGAGGCAGCCAGCCGAGGAAGTGGTCGAAGCTCCGATTCTCCATCATCACGACGATGACGTGCTCGATCCCCGAGTCCCCCGGCGCCGGCAGGGCGGTGCTGGCTGTGCTGGCCGCGCTGGCGCTGTCGGCGGGCGTGAAGGCCTCGAGCCGGGGCTCGGCCGCACCGGCTTGCCCCATCCCGCCCAACAGCGCTGCACCCGACGCTCCCAGGGCGCCTTTCACGAAGGTACGGCGGTCAACGGCCATGTGATGTCCCCCTTTGTCGTCCACATGGTGGCACGACCGGCTCACGCCGGGCCAAGGGCGGGCAGTGGATGTCGCGGGATGTAGCTGGATGTGGTGGGTCCCATGACCGGGCAGGCACGGGGTGACGAGTAGCATGGAGGGGTCC
>DASZJQ010000075.1:0-16514 GCA_035947875.1 Acidimicrobiales bacterium | reverse complement strand
AGAAGATGGAATGAGATCGCCGTGACAAGGAGGGAGGCGATGGTCGCCACCACCCGTGCGGCACCGCCGGAGTTGGCAGGGTGGGTCAAGGCCAGGCGGCCGGCGGTCAGGGCCACGGCGGCGACGAGGGCGTCCAGGCCGACCAGGAGATGAAAGGGCGAAAATGGGATCGCCGTCGATTCACGATCACGGCGGTCGACCAATCCAACGAGAGCCCAGGCGATGGTGAGCAGGAAGGCCACCGCGTTGATCGCCGCCATGCCTCCGGGCACGTTGGCCCGCCAGCCGACGATGACGATGGCGATGGTGAGCAGGAAGGTCAGACCTCTCAGGAGAGTCCCGGTCACTGACCTGGTTGATCGGGATGAGCTGATGTCCCCTGACGTCTCGTTGACCATGAGGTCCACTCCCTCGGTGGCCATCAGGCGACCGAGGGACAGACCGTTGCGTCCCGGAATCGGGCTCGGTTCACGACTAGCGGACTCCGACGGGCACGTCCGAATTTTCATCGACGATTCGCCCGTCACGCATACGGACCACTCGATTCGCCGCCGCGGCCACGCCGGCATCATGGGTGACCAGGACGATCGTCTGTCCCCCGTTGTGGAGGCGGCTCAGCAGTTCAATGACCTCCTGACCGCCTTCGGAGTCGAGGGCTCCCGTCGGCTCATCGGCCAGGAGCAGCGTCGGCTCATTGGCCAGGGCGCGGGCAATGGCCAGCCGTTGCCGCTGGCCGCCGGACAGCATGCCCGGCACGGTCGACGCCTTGTCCCCGATCCCGAGCAAATCGAGCAGGTCGCGGGCCCGAGTTTCAGCCATCTTTCGCTTGCGGCCGGCGATCACGGCGGGCAAGGCCACGTTCTCCAGCACGGTCATGCCTTCGAGCAGGTTGAAGAACTGGAAGACGATGCCGATGTGCTGGCGGCGAAGCTGGGACAGCTCGTCTTCGCTACGGCCGGTCACTTGCTCGCCGGCCACCGTGATGGTGCCTTCGTCAGCCACGTCCAGGCCGGCAACCAAATTCAAGAGGGTCGACTTGCCACACCCAGATGGGCCCATCAGCGCCACGAAGTCGCCGGCCGTCACGATGAGATCCGCCCCTCGCAATGCTCGCACCGGCGCATTCTCCGCCTCGAAGGTCTTTCGCACCTTGCTGACTACCAGGACATCCATGTTCGCTACCTTTCGCTCGGCGCTGACGCCGTGACTGGGTCGGGCGCGTCGATCAGTTTGTAGGCGACGACGGGAGTGTCGCGACCTTTCACCAATTGCGGCGGCAACGCCGTGGTGGTCGCCGAAGCGTGGAGTGCGGTAAGGGTGCCTTCCGACACCACCGTCTCTCCGGCGTCGGCCAGCTGCTGAAGCCGCTGCGAGAGATTCACGGTGTCACCGACCAAGGTGTATTCAAGACGCTCCTCTGAGCCGAGAAGTGCGGCAGCCGCATCACCGGTTGACAGGCCGAGCCCGAGACCGAAGGCCGGCAGACCCTCAGTTTCCCAGCGGATGTTGATCACCGACTGCTTCGCATGCATCGCCAAGGCGGCGGCGACCGCTCGATCCGCGTGGTCCTCCTGGGCGAACGGCGCACCGAAGACCGCCATCACGGCATCACCGACGAACTGCATCACCGTTCCGTTCTCACCCAGAATGGCGTCGTTCATGGCGGCCCGATGCACGTTCAGCTGCCCGGCCAGCTGGCTGGGATCGGCGTGCTCGGCGATGGTGGAATAGGCACGGATGTCACTCATGAGCACGGTGACCTCGACCCGCTCCGTCTCGCCGATGTGGCGACCGTCACGCCGGAGCTTCTCGGCCAGACCGCCCGGGAGCAAACGGGACAGGGTCTCGCCCTGCTCCTCCCGGTCCACGATGGCTTTGTGCAAGAGACGCAGGCGCGCCAACGCGCCCTGCGTTCCGGCGGAGACGCCTTCGGCCAACTTGACGAAGACCGCCTCGACCTCGGCATCGACGGCTTCGGCGGGCAGGTGGCGAGCCGCGGCGATGGCCTTGATCGGCTTGCCCTCGGCCACCATGCTCAAGAGCTCCTCCTCGGCCGGGGAAAGGCCCCCGTGCGACGTCACCGGTCGGACCAACGCTTCGACGATGGCCGGATCAAGGGCGGTGCCGCCGGTGGCGACGGCCCGAATGGCATCGACCAGCTGATCGCCCTCGGCGATATGGTCCTTCAAAAGGTAGCCGTATCCCGCCGAGCCCTCGGACAGCAACGAGACGGCGTATTCGGGGTCGTCGTACTGCGACAGGATGATCACCCCGGTGCCGGGATGGCGCTTGCGCACCTCCTTCGCCGCGTCGATTCCCTCTCGGCTGAACGAAGGGGGCATACGAATGTCGGTGACCAGCACATGGGGCTCGCAGGTGATCGCGCCCTGCACGACCTCGTCATAGTCGGCGGCCACGCCGACCACACGGAGGTCGGCGTGGCGCTCGATCAGGGCCCGCACCCCTTCCCGGACGATCAGGTTGTCGTCCGCCAGCAGAACATCGATCGTGCCTGAGGGTGCCGTTTGGGGAGGGCCGGATTCAGAGGGATCCATTGCTTCCAGTTTGCGCAGTCCCGGCCTGAATGAGAAGGGGGCAGGCTTCCTGTTCGTTGGTGGTGGTAGTGACACTAGGCGATGCCTGTCACCACACTCGCCAGGGGCTCGGCATCGGTTCAGACTGGGAGTATGCCCCCTGATGACGTCACCCGATTTGATGGATTGGTCACCTCACTTTCGTGGATCCCCTCAGAAGCCGTGGAGAGCGCACAGCGAATCGCCTTTGACACGGGAATGACCCACTACGACCCTCCCCCGCCGGCCGAAGGGCTCGATCTGGAGGAACTGAGAGAAGCCGACCGCTTTCGCTTCGCCAACGTGCTGGGAGCGTGGATCGAGGTCGACCCATCGGGACGGATCAGCGATGCCGGCTACTCAGGCGGCGGACTGATGGGGTCGACCACGGTCAGCCTGGCTGGCCTCCGTCACAAATTCCAAGCCGTCCAGCTCCCCGACCTACAACGAGAGCCCGAGCACGGAAAGGGCTGGGTGCGCTTCGTGCAGACGGTGGGCGGGCGAACGGGCATGCCCGCCCCCCGCCGGGTGAGGCGCAAGCCGTACATCCAGTGGCAGGCACCACTCGTCTGGACGACCCTCGCCCTGACGATCCATGCCGATGGACGCACGAAGCACGAGATGATCGGAGCCAGTCGGTTCCCGCGCCATTGGATCTACGACGCCGACAACCGTCTCTCGCACAAGTCCGGGCTCACTGACTTCAAAGACTGGTATCAAAAATCCTTCGGGCGCCACACACCCTGGGGAGACGAAGAGTCGGAAGCTCTGGTCACGGCGGTGGAATCTGCGCTGGAACGGACGCTCTCGGCCCAGATGATGCAGGGGGCCCGCCGGAGTCAGTTCAAGAAATTTCCTGCCGGCAGCTCACTCTTCACGCAAGGCGAGGAAGGCACCGAGGTACTGCTGATCCTCGATGGGGTCGTTCGGGTCGAGAAGGACGGAGAGCGTCTCGCTGAATATGGGCCGGGCGCCATTCTCGGGGAGAGAGCCCACCTCGAAGGCGGGATCCGTACCTCGTCCAATGTGGCCGTCACGGCCTGCCGGGTGGCCATGATCGAGGCGGATCACTTCGATCGATCTCACCTCGAGGAGCTCTCCCAGGGGCACCGGCGCGAAGACGACGAGCAAAACTGAGCGGGTGCGGATCCACCGGCGCGGACCTGGCGGAGCTGCGGCTGATCCGGCGCGGGGAATCGTGAGTTCTGGAGGCCGTGCCGAGCACACCGCCGAGAGCGCCCCACGGAATGCCCCAGAGCGCACCGATCGACGCGAGGTGTGAAGTCGTGAGGCGAGCCGAGGCGATCGTTGTGGGCTCTGGTCCGAACGGCCTCGCCGCGGCGTTGACCATGGCCCGTGCCGGTCTGGTGGTCGACGTCTTCGAGGGCGCCGAGACGGCGGGAGGAGGATGCCGCACCGACACGCTGACCTTGCCGGGCTTCCACCATGACGTCTGCTCCACCGTCCATCCGCTCCTCAACGGCTCCCCGTTCTTCCAGCACTGCGACCTGGCGGCTCGAGGAGTCAGACTCCTCACGCCGCACGTTGCCTTTGCCCATCCGCTCGACGGAGGCCGAGCGGCGGCCACCGCGGGCGATGTCGAAGAGACGGCCGCTGCGCTCGGACGAGATGCCTCGGCCTACGTACGGATGTTCTCATCTCTGGTCCGTAACGCCGATCGGATCCTGCCGAACTTCCTGGCGCCCCTCCGGTCCATCCCGAGTAGCCCAATCGCCACTGCTCGCTTCGGGCTCAAGGGGCTGACGCCGGCGCAGCGTTTGGCGGCCCGGTTCGAAACCGACGAGGGCAAGGCGATCGTGGCCGGAGCGGCTGCCCATGCCATGTTGCCCTTCACGGCGCCACTTTCGGGGGCGTTCGCCTTGCTGTTCACCATGCTGGCGCACTCGCTCGGCTGGCCCGTGGTCGAGGGAGGCAGCGCCGGCGTGGTCGACGCGCTCACCTCTGAGCTCGAGTCCCTCGGGGGCCACGTCATCACCGGAACGTGGATAAGGGACCTGAACGACCTACCCCCGGCCCGAGCGACCATTCTCGATGTCACACCGCGCCAACTGTTGGGCATGGACAGTGATCGACTGCCGGCCCGGTACCGGCGGGGTCTCGAGCGCTTCCGCTACGGCCCGGGTGTCTGCAAGGTCGACTGGGCCCTCGATGGACCCGTTCCCTGGCAAGCCGATCGATGCCGTGACGCCGTGACGCTGCACGTCGGGGGCACCTTCGCGGAGGTGGCGCGCAGCGAGTCGGAGGTCTCGGCCGGTCGCCATGCCGACCAACCGTTCTGTCTGGTGACGCAGCCCTGCGTCATCGATCGGACCCGGGCTCCGGAGGGTCGGCACACCCTGTGGGCCTACTGTCACGTGCCCAACGGATCGGGCGTCGACATGAGGGAGAAGATCGAGTCACAGATCGAGCGGTTCGCCCCCGGGTTCCGCGACTGCATTCTGGCCCACGTCACCACCACCGCCGCGGACGCCGAGCTCCACAACCCGAGCTACGTCGGGGGGGACATCGGCGCCGGCGCGGCCACGCTGCGGCAAACGCTCTTCCGGCCCACCGCGCAGTGGAACCCCTATCGGACCGGAATCAAGGGTGTCTACCTCTGTTCGGCGTCCACGCCCCCGGGTGGAGGGGTGCATGGCATGTGCGGTGACGGTGCGGCCCGCACGGCACTGCACGACCTGGCGCGATCCTCGACTGGAATCTCCGCAACGCGCTGACGCGTTGACCGCGTTGAACACGGCGCGACGGATGAGAGGCGAGTAGCACCACCAACCAGTCGGCGGTGTGTTGGCACCACCTCGGCCGGGGTAGCTCCACCCTGTTCGAAGAGGTCGTGATCTGAGTGAATGGATGCATGGACACTTCACTGCACTCTCTCGGGATCTCCGCCCACCGTCATGGCGAAGGCCGCATCACGTTCACCAATCGGATCGCTCTTCTGGTGGTGGCGCTCCTTCTCGGACTGACGGGGATCGTGCTCGCGTCGCCGGCGGGAGCCGCCAGCACGAGCACGAGCACCGGAACGGTGATCTCAGAAGTGAACAGCCCCTACGGCAAGGTGCTCATGGTCGGGTCGGGCCAATTCGCGGGGTACACGCTCTACCAATTCAGTCGGAACACCCCGGCGGCGTGCTCCGCGACGGTGGAAACGGTCGGCGGGATGCCGCTGTCGTGCGCCGGGCCCGAGACCGACAAGACCGCTGATTGGCCGGCCTTGACGACCGTCGGCAAGCCCGTCGCCGGGCCGGGCGTGAACAAGTCTCTGCTCGGCCTCGTCCACCGGACCGATATCGGCGGTGACCAGGTCACGTACGCCGGAAGGCTCCTCTACCTCTTCGACCAGGCACCCCACCAGTTCAGCGGCGTCAACTTCATGGAGACGGTCGCCCCCCTGCCCCCTTGGCACGGGGTGTGGTACCTCGTCTCATCGACCAATGGTGCGCCGGTGGAGGGACCGATTGCGCTCTCGACCGAGGCACTCCCGAGCGGAAAATCGGTGCTGGCCGCCGCCATGTTCCAGGGAATGGGAGGGACGCCGATCACCGTGTACACCTACAGCAAGGACGCCAAGAACCACAGCACCTGCACCGGAACCTGCGCCCTCGACTGGCCACCGGTGCTGACCACGGCAGCCCCCCAAGCGACGGCCGGCCTCACCAAGAGCTCCATGGGCACCATCACGCGGCCCGACGGCACCAAGCAGCTCACCTTTGACGGGAAGCCGCTGTACCTCTACTCCAAAGAGGTGCCGCAGTTGAACCCGAGCACCGGAAATCCCCTCAACCCGGCCACCATCGGCACCGGAAACGGACTGGCCGGACCCGCACACTTCGGCGGTACCTTCTCGGTCGTCTCGGCGCCGGCCGCGGCGCCGGCCGCCTGACCGCCGGCCTGAACCAGCTACGGCCCCGGCTGGGGGCCGGGTCCTGACCCCACCCCCAGCTTCTCGCGGAAGAAGGTGAGGGTCTGGTCGAGGGCGGCCCGGGTCGGTGTGCCCTCCCGGTCCTGGAGGTGCTCGGTCAGCACCGAGTGGGCCTGCTTGGGATGGCCATGGGGATTGCCCGGCGCGGAGTCGATCTCCACGGCGATGAAGGCGTCACCGAGCTCGCGCTTCAGGGTGGCGAAGCGAGCCTCGAAGCAGAAGGGGTCATTGGAAAATCGCAATCCCAGCAGACAGGTGCCGGTCGACGTCCGCTCCTTGACCCGGGTCATGTCGGCGTCCGAGATTCCGACATCCGCCTTGAATTTCTTGGAGAGCGGAAATGGGAGCGAGGGCTGGCTCAGCACCGGAGCCAGGACGATGTCGTCGACCATCATGGCCAACGCGAACCCTCCGGTGAAGCACATCCCCACCACGCCTACCCCGGGGCCACCGCACCGTTCGTGCTCGGACGCCGCCAGCTTGCGCAACCAGACGGTGACCGGGCTGGTCCTCTTGAGGGCGAAGGCCGAGAATTCCCTCGAGATGCAGGCCGGCCCGATGGATTTGACGGCATAGGCTCCGGTGGCCGGGCGTCCCGGATCACCGAACAGGCTCGGCATCACGGCGGTGCATCCGGCCGCCGCCACCTTGCGCCCGAATTCAGCCACCAGCGGCGTGATCCCCGGGATCTCACTGATCACGATGACGGCCGGCCCGTTGCCCATTCGGAAGACGTCGCGTCGCTTCCCGTCGGCCTCGAACGACTCCTTGGTGAAGCCCTCAAGGGCGGCGGTCCACGCCGTGACATCGCTCTTGGCCATATTCGGACCGTAGCATCGCCGGTCGTGCATACTCCGAGCCATCGCGGCGACCCTCACGCCCCCGTCCTGGTCGGGGTAGGGACGGCGTCGTCCAGTGCTCCCGCCATTGAGCTGATGACCCAAGCCAGCCGTGAAGCGGCCTCGAACGCCGGCGCACCATCCCTCCTACGGGCCGTAAACCGGATCGCCGTCCCCCAAGGGAGCTGGTCGCTTTCGAATCCAGCCCGCCTGGTGGCAGCACGCATCGGTGCCGACAACGCCCGCACCTACCTCTGCCAGATCGGCGTCTCACAACAAGAGGTCATCGACGATGCCCTCGACGCCATCGCCTCCGGACAGGCCGACGTCGTACTGGTCGTCGGTGGTGAAGCTCGGGCCTTCGCCCGCCTCGGTGGTGTCGAGATCGATGACCATCCAGGCGACCCACCCGACGTCACACTGACCCGCCCGCCCGATTTCATGGCACCGATCGAAGCGGCCGCCGGCACCCTGTGGCCGGTGGTCCAGCAGTACGCCCTCATCGAAAATGCCCTGGCGGCCCACGAGCACCAGGAGCGAGCCGCGCACACAGCCGACATCGCCCGACTCTGGGCCCGCTTCAACGCCGTGGCGCAGGGCAACGAGCTCGCCGCCTTCCCCGCTGCCCGCTCCGTCGAGGACATCGCCCGTCCGGACACCACGAACCGGCCGTTGGCCTATCCCTACAACCGGTGGCACGCCAGCCAATGGACGGTCGACCAGGCGGCCGCCATCCTGCTCTGCTCGACCGAGCGCGCCCGCGACGCCGGGGTCCCGACCGATCGCTGGGTCTTCCCCCACGTGGCCCTGCACGCCTCACATGCCATCACGCTGACGGCCCGCCGGGACCTGCACGCTTGGCCGGCCATGGAGGTACTGGGGAGGGCCGCTGCGGCGCGTCTCGGTGCGCCACTGGCCGACCTGCCGATCGCCGAGGTCTATTCGTGTTTTCCGGCTGCGGTGCGGGTGCAACAACGCGCCCTCGGTCTCCCTCGCGACGGCACACCAACCGTCACCGGCGGGATGACCTTCGCCGGCGGCCCATTCAACAACTACGTCCTCCAATCGATGGCGGCGGTGATCGGCCTGTTGCGGGCCCGGCCCGGCGAACAGGGGCTCGTCACGACCGTCTCGGGCATGTTGTCCAAACCGGGATTGGCCGTATGGTCAGCCATTCCGTGGCCCAACCGTGACCGATACCTCACGGGCGACCTGGGCCAGGAGGCGAGCACGGCAACGGCCACCGTCCCGGTCGCCACCGTCCAAACCGCCCGGGGGCCGGCCACCGTGGCTTCCTTCACTGTGACCTACGACCCCGACGATCCGCTACGCCCGGATCGGACGGTCGTCGTGGCCGAGATGGGCGACGGGAGCCAGACGGTTGCCGCCTGCGAGGATGAGACGCTCGCCCGCCACGCCCTGCGGGATTCCCTGATCGGACAGACGGTCCACCTCGAAGGCGCCATGTTCACCCCGTGACCACCTCGATGCCCACGACCACCTCCACTCCACCGCACCCTCGGTCCCGCCCCAGCCTCGTGCAGCCCGGGCTGGCCGCCCGCGTCCCATCGGTGCGGCGAGCCAGCGTCGTCGCCCTGGTCATCGGCGCCCTGACCGCCGTCGCCATCATCGTGCAGGCCACGGCCATGGCCACCGCCATCGATCGATCGCTCCTCCACCATGTCCCGTTGCGCGCCGTGCGACCCGACCTCATCGCCGTCGTCCTGGCCGTGGTCGCTCGGGGACTCCTGGCCCTCGTGGGAGAAGCATCGGCCCATCGGACGGCCGAAACGGTGGCCCGCACCCTCCGCCGGCAGTTGCTGGATCACACGCTCTCCCTCGGGCCCAGCTGGCTCGCCGGGGAGCGACCCGGAGAGCTCTCGCTCACCGCGACCAGGGGGCTGCGCTCACTCCACACCTACTTCGCGCGCTACGTCCCCCAAGCCGCTCTGGCGGCCGTCGTGCCGATCGTGCTCCTGGTCTGGGTGGCCACCCAGAATTGGCTCGCCCTGCTCGTTGTCGTGGCGCTGGTCGTCGCCGTGCCGATCACCATGATCTACTTCGGGCGGGAAGCGACCCGTCGCACCGAGCGGCAGTGGCGCCGCCTGGGATCGCTGGCCGGGCGCTTCCTCCAGTTGATCGAAGGACTGCCGACCCTGCGCGCCTTCGGACGAGAGGGACACGGTCGACGCGAGGTGGCCGAATCGGCCGAGGGAGTGCGGGTGGCCACCATGCGCACTCTGCGCGTGGCCTTCCTCTCCGCGCTGGCCATGGACATGATCGCCGGATTCGGGGTCGGCTTCGTGGCCATGGTCCTGGGCCTCAAGCTGTTGTGGGGCGAGCTCAGCCTGCAGACCGCCATGGCCGTGCTGCTGGTCGCTCCGGAGATCTTCATCCCGCTGCGCCGGGCCGGCGCCGAATTCCATGCCAGCACCGAAGGTCAGGCCGCAGCCGCCCGGGTGCTGGAAGTGCTCGACCTGCCGACACCACCCAGCCCGGCCGTGGCGTCGGAGGCGTGCGGCCCGGCGAGGGCCACCCGGGCGGTGACCCTGCGCATCGACCGACTGCGCGTCGAGTACGACGGCCGCGCCACTCCCGCCGTCGACGAGTTCTCGCTCCGGGTACCGCCCGGTCACCGTGTCGCCCTGGTCGGGCCCTCGGGCGCGGGTAAATCGACGGTCGTGGGCGCGCTCCTCGGATTCATCGAACCCTCTTCCGGCACCATGTCAGCCGACCAGGTCAGATCCACCGACTGCCCCATCGCGGCGTGGCGGGCGCACTTCTCGTGGGTGCCGCAGCGGCCGCACCTCTTCACGGCCTCGATCGCCGAGAACCTGCGCCTCGGTGCACCCGAGGCCGCCGATGAGGAACTCCACGATGTGCTCGCTGCGGTGGGCCTCGACCAAGTGGTGGCCCATCTGCCCCACTCGCTGGCCACCGGCTTGGGTCACGACGGCCTCACGCTCAGCGCCGGCGAGCGCCAACGGCTGGCCCTGGCTCGTGCCCTGCTCCGGGCCGCACCCATCCTCCTGCTCGATGAGCCGACCGCCTCGCTCGATCCGTCCACCGCCGCCCGGATGGCTCCCGCCATCGAGCCGTTCCTGTCGGGCCGAACCGTCATCGTGGTCGCCCATGAGCCGGTCCTGCTCCCCCACTTCGATGCCGTCATCCAGCTCGACGGCGCCCACCCGACGGTGGCCGCCTCGTGAAGCCCCTGCGGCGCGTGGCGCGCGCGCCGGGCACCCCGTACGGACGCCTGGCCCTGGCCGGGCTGCTCGGCCTGGCGGCGGCGGCGGCCACCATCGGGCTCCTGGCCGGTTCCGGCTACGTCGTCGGGCGGGCCGCCCTCCACCCCGGACTCGGCGCGCTGGTCGGCATCCTGGCCGCGGTGGAGGTCCTGGCGTTCCTGCGCGGACCACTCCGCTACGCCGAGCGCCTGATCGGCCATGACGCCGCCTTGCGCACGCTGGCCCATTGGCGCGTCTGGCTGTACGACTGCCTCACCCCACGCGTCCCGGCGGCGCTGGTCGGTTGGCGGAGCGGTGACCTCTTGAGCCGGGCCATTGACGACGTCGACACCCTGCAGGACCTGTACCTCCGCACCATGTTGCCCCTGGGGGTGGCCGCCGGCGCAGCCACGTTGGGTTTGGTCGTGGTCGGCCTGTCCCTGCCCCTCGCCGCGCTCGCCCTCGGCATCCCACTGCTGGTGGCGTGCACGGTCCCTCCGGCTCTGGTCTGGCACGCCGCGGCGGACGAGGAGGACACGGCGCTCGCCGGTGAGATCTCGGCGTACGTGGTCGACATCATTCACGGCGCTCCCGAGCTGCTGGCCTTCGGCGGCGACGCTGCCGCGCTCGACCGGGTGGACGAGATGAGCCGGGAAGCCGAAGCGTTGGCGCGGCGCCGGAACAGAGCGGCTGCCCTGGCCTCCTTCACGACCCAGCTCTGCCTGGGCGCGGCGCTGACCGCCGTCCTGGCGGTGGCCGTGTCGGCCGTGCACAGCCACCACCTCAACCCCGTGATGGTGGCCGTCCTTCCCCTGGCCGCCCTGGGCACGTTCGAACCCGTGCCCGGCATCACCCTGGCCGCCTCCCGCGCCCTGGCCGTACGAGCGGCCGCCCGTCGGCTCCTGGCTCTAGAAGCCGTTCCGATTCCGGTCAGCGATCCGGTGGTGGCCCGTTCACTGCCCGAGGGGGTCCCCGATCTGTCGTTTGCCCAAGCGTCTCTGCGTTATGCGCCCGAGCTGCCCCGGGCGCTCGACGAGGTCACTGTGCGCGTCGCGCCGGGCGAGCGGCTGGCCGTCACCGGTTCGAGTGGAGCGGGCAAGTCCAGTCTGGTCAACGCGCTGTTGCGCTTCTGGCCCTTGGAGAGCGGCGCCCTCCGGCTGGGCGACGTCCCGAGCGACGAGTTGACCCAGTCCAACGTACGGTCGGCCTGCGCACTGGTCGACCAGCGGGCGCAGATGTTCGCCGGCACCCTGCGGTCCAACGTCACCCTGGGACGACCCGACGCCAGCGACGCCGAGATCGCAACCGTCCTCGACGCGGCGCAGCTCAGTGCCTGGGTGGCCGCCCTCCCGGCTGGCTTGGAGACACCGGTCGGTGAAGACGGCGTCTCCATTTCCGGGGGCGAGCGGCGTCGGCTCGCCGTGGCCCGAGCGCTCCTCGCCGGTGGTCCGATACTCCTCCTCGATGAGCCGACCGCAGGTCTCGACACCCGGCAAGCCGATCAACTGACGGATGACGTGTTGGCTGCCGCGGTGGGGCGCAGTGTCCTGCTGATTACCCACCGGGCCGCCGAGGCCGACAAGTGCCAGCGCACCATCAGCATGGAGGCCGGCCGGATCATTGGCTGATCCAGAAGACACCGCGCCACCACGCTCATGACACGTGGGTCGGCTCATGACGCGTGGGTCGGCTCGCGCCGGTAGGAGCCGGCTGCAGCTTTCGGACCAACGAAGCTCGATAGCCTCTGCGCCGTGAAGCAGGGTCGAACCGGCCGCCTCATCGATGCGCGATGAGAACCAGGCGTCGCGCCGGGTGGCGTCTCAGCCATCTGCTGGCTGTCGGGCTGATAGCCGGAACCGTGGTCAACGTCGTGATGGGCGACGCCGTTCCCATCGCCGCACGGGCCGCGAACGCGGCGGGTCATTCTGGATCCTGGACCGTGTATCACGGTGATGCCGCCGGATCCGGCGCCTCGGGAGCGATCGGCGCCGTCGACACCTCCGCCGCCGCGTGGACATCGCCCGTGCTCGATGGCCAGCTCTACGGCGAACCTCTCGTGTCATCGGGTGACGTTTTCGTGGCGACCCAGAACGACACCGTCTATGCACTGTCGACGTCGACGGGCCGCGTGATCTGGTCGACCCACGTCGGCCCACCCGTGCCCGCGTCGGCCCTTCCCTGCGGGGACATTTCGCCCACCGTCGGGATCACGGGGACACCGGTGATCGACCAATCGAGGAACGAGCTCTTCGTCGTGGCCGACGAACTGGCGAACGGACACCCGGTGCACAAGCTGGTCGGTCTCAACTCGAGCTCGGGTGCCATCGAGTTGGCTGAGAACGTCGATCCGCCCGGCGCCGACGCGGCGGCGTTGCTGCAACGCACGGGGTTGACGCTCGATGCCCATCAGGTGGTGTTCGCCATGGGTGGCAACTACGGCGACTGCGGCACGTACCGGGGCACCGTGGTCGCGGTCAAGGAGTCCGGCGCGCCGCCGACGTACTTCACCGTCGACGCGGCAACCGGTGAGAGCCAGGGGGCAATCTGGATGGGGGGAGCCGCACCCGAGGTCGACCGCCACGGCAATGTCTGGGTCAGTGCCGGGAACGGCTCGGTCCACGCGGCCGACCAGCCCTATGACGACAGCGATTCGGCCCTCGAGCTCTCGTCCTCCCTCCGGCTCGTGCAGTTTTTCGCTCCGGCCACGTGGGCTCAGGACAATGCCCAAGACCAGGACCTGTCCACCGCGCCGGCGCTGCTGGGCGACGGCCAGGTGCTCGTGGCCGGAAAGTCGCGCGTGCTCTACCTCTTGAACGGCGCCCATCTCGGTGGCATCGGGGGCGAGGAGGCCAGCCTCGGATCGCCGTGCAGTGAAGACATCGATGGAGGGGATGCCGTCGTGGGCGATGTGGTCTACCTGCCGTGCCTGAGCGGCACCGAAGCCGTGCGGGTCACGGCCGACCCCGCGGCGCTCCGGATCCTGTGGCGTTCACCGCAGGGGGGCGGCCCGCCTATCGTCGCCGCCGGTCTCATCTGGACCATCGGCCAGAACGGCACGCTGTACGGCCTTGACCGCACGTCGGGTGCGGTGCGTCAGCAGGCCTCGATCGGCGCGCCGGAGAACCACTTTCCGACACCGAGCGTCGGCGGCGGCCTGCTGCTGGCTCCCGCCGCCGATCGCGTGGTGGCCTTCCACGCCCCGAGTCCGGCCCGTACCTCCCACTCCGGGGGCCGGACCTGACCCGGGGCCAATGGAGGTTGGTCGTTAGTGCAAGGCCGGGCGGCGCCTGATTTCTCGCCGACTCGACAGGAAGATCGGGGAGACGGCCGCCGCCACCAGCAACACACCGCCGACGACGATGTAGAAGACCCCGGTGTTCTTGGTGTAGCCCCACATCGTGAACAGCCGGGTGACGTCAGCCACGATGACAATGCCCCAGGCGACCAGCAGCACGCCCACAAAGGCCATGGCCGACTTGGCCGAGGCCGGAAAGGCCGAAGCGCCCAGCAGCAGCAGTCCCGCGGCGAGCTGTACCGCTGCCGAGAGGCAGGTGAACCCGAACCCAGCGACCGCGGCATGCGTGGCGGGGATGTTCGAGAAGTCCGTCCCCGTCCGCGACAGCGCGATGGCGCCGATCACGATCAACACGACTCCACCGGCCAAGCCGAAGATCTGGGCCGGACTCCAGGCGGCACGCTCGACCACTCGCGACGTGGTCGGAGCCTCGTCCACGTACCCTTCTTGCACCGGTGCATCGACATATCGTTGTCTCATCACACCATCCTTTGGATAGATCAGCCTCTGCGCTGATAACACTGGCTCTCTGAACAATTCCCCATTTCGCGTTGAATAAACGTTGCGCTGGGGGCAGGCGTGTCACGATGCGCGTCTCACCATGCGCGTGTCCCCCGATGCCAACGTCCCAACGCGCCCTGCCATTGCGCGCGTCCCGACGCGCGTTCCCGAAGCGCGTGTCACTGCAACGAGACGCCCAGTGCCGCGTCGACGGGCGAGCTGACGCCGAGCGACCACCCCGACCCATGCCGCGATCTGACCCGCGCGCGTCGCCCTTGCTCTGATGCCTCAGGACGGTTGACGAGAGCGGCTCGGACCGCCCCGAGCCAGATCCAGAGCGGCGGCCGTTCCGCCCGGCGTCCCCGACGTTGCGCCAGGTTGGCTCCGCAGGGCAGAGCTGCCGGAGCCGCCGGAGCTCCCCGATCCGGCGGGACACCACGCGTTGGCCGGGACACCGCGACACGGGTTCGGCATGGTCGGGAGTCCGGCCGGCAGGGGGATCAGGGCCACGCCGGTCGCCTTGGGATAGATCGCCCCGGCCGGGCACGAGCCGAAGCCGGTGTCACACAGCACCTGGCCCAAGAGGTCGCTGTCGGCGTTGGTGCTGGTGGTGGTCACGCCGCAGGTGGGCTGGACCTGCTCCAAGTTGGCCGGCGCACTGCCGCTCGGCGCAGTGTTCCCGGCGAAGCAGTTGCTCGGGAGCCCGGTGTTGAGCACGATCTGACCGAAGTCGGAATTGCTGGGGTTGCCGAAGTACCCGTCATTCACGTAGGTGTTGCCTAGGAGGGCATCGCCCTCAGCCTCGTAGACACAGCCGAAGCCCTTCATCGCGAAGCCTCCTGTCCCCTTGCACGTTTGCCCGAGAACCGGCTTGCTCGAGTCGGGATAGGGCACGAAGAGCGTGCCCCAGGCCCCGTTGTTGGAGAAGGTGTTGTCCATCACGGTGTCGTTGCGCGCACCCGAGACGGTCATACCGGTACCGATCGGCCCGGCTGCCGCCGAACCCGCTTCGGGGGCGTCGGGATTGTCGTTGTCGTGCACGTTGTTGTGCATGAACACCCAGCATGAGCGGGTGTGGGTGATCGGACTGATGGCGTGGCCCGGACAGTTGCCGTCTTGCGGTGCCGTCGGGTCGCCGCCGATCTGGGTGTTGGTGTCCACGCCGTCCTCGTTGTGATCGAATTGCGAGTTCTCGATGACGACGGCCCCGCCCGAGTTGGTGCCCGAGTAACCCAATGCACTGTTCTCCATCCAGGCCTGGTTGATGGTGACATTGCACACCTGGTGGCAGGCGCCCACGTACATGCCCGAGTCGTTCATGTTGCTGGCGTAGATCTGGTTCCACGATGCCGGCCCGCCGGCGTTGGAGGAGAAGATGCCGTACTGCGCCGCCGTCTTCTCATTGCTGAAGTACGTCGAGGTCGCGGTCAGGTAGCTGCCCTGGTACCCGGTGAGACCGATCCGGCCCGAGCCGTCCCCGCCGTTCCACCAGATTTCGTTGCCCGAGTCCCCGGCACCGCCCAGGAAGTTGCACGCGGTGAGGTTCTCGATGCTGACGTTGTTGGCCTTCCACACCACGATCCCGTTGCGCCCTTGGGCCTTCCCGCCTACCTTGCGCCCGAAACTCTGCCACGTGGGCGCCGGGCTGCACGGGGTGGGGGCACCGGCCTTGGTCCCGTCGACAATCACCGAGTGGCGGTTCATGCCACGGATGTGCAGGCCCGATGTGCTCACCACCACGCCGGCGTGATCACCCGCGGCGGAGGCGCTGGCCGAACTCGTCGACAGGTCGTCCGTCTCGTGGTAGTCGCCGGGGGCCACCAGAATCCAGTCGCCCGCGTGCGCCGCGTTGACGGCGGCCTGGATGCTCTTGTATTGACCGGCCTTGCCCTGGAAGGTGCCGACAAGCAACACATGGCCCGCAGCCGACGTCGAGGCGGCCGTGGCCGCGGCCGGCACACCGCTGGCCAAGACCACCATCGAGGCGATCACCGCGCCTCGTCCCAGCCCTCGACCACGACCACCACGACCACCACGACGGTGACGCTCCCCGACCCTCGTCCTCATCCATCCCCCCATTCAGGTCGTTCCTCAACGGCGGATGAGCGCCACCGGGGATCCCCGCGGTCAGGCTACCCA
>DASZJQ010000074.1:0-3791 GCA_035947875.1 Acidimicrobiales bacterium | reverse complement strand
TTGCCACGAGGCATCGAGACCCCGTGCCTCTTTTTCCACATCACTCAACGCGCGCCGGACCGCTTCGCGCAACAGCACCATGACAACCAGGTCGACCGGGTCCCCCATCTCGGGATCGCCGGCCAGCG
Organism: Acidimicrobiales bacterium; assembly: GCA_035947875.1. Lineage (GTDB taxonomy): Bacteria > Actinomycetota > Acidimicrobiia > Acidimicrobiales > RAAP-2 > Bog-473. The sequence continues at coordinate 3,663 of DASZJQ010000074.1, read as the reverse complement.
GCTCTTCCACGGTCACTCGACGCAGAAGGAGCGCCACGTCGGGTTGCGCCGCCTCGATGGCACCGTGCAAGTCGTCGTGTTCGAGCAACGCCACAAACGCCTGGCGGTGCTGCGGTTCGACGAACAGCACCGGCTGCAACCGATCGGCCACGTCCTCGGGACGATGTACCGCCAATTTCAGCGCCTCCATGCCGGGACCGGCGCGCTGGACTGCTGGCGCGACAACGTAGGTCTCCTCTTCCCAATCGCTGTCCTCGGGGTCTCTGATTTCGCCCGGGTCGTGTTGGCGTGGCGGCGGGTCATGGCGGTGGCGCCCGGGCTTGGTGCCGGTGTCGTCCGGCGGGTGGGCCCGGACGTACTCGAGCTTCTCCCGTAGTCGCGACGCGTCGAGACGGCACCGATCGGAGAGCTGCATGACGTACTGATCGCGCACCAGGTCGACCGGGTGCTCGGCCACCGCGGCGAGGGCGGCCTCGGCCGCGCGGGCTCGTCCTTCGGCCGTGCCCAGGTCGCCGGCGTCGAGGATGCGGTCAACGCGAAATTGCAGGAAGGGGCGGGCTTCGGCCACGGCGCGTGCCAGGGCATCGGGATCGGTCCGGGCCAACTCCCCCGGATCGCTCCCTCCGGGAAAGGTGGCCACCACCACGTCGACCTCGTGCTTGCGCTCCCACTCGTAGACCCGTGAGGTGGCCTTCTGCCCGGCGCTGTCGGCGTCATAGGCCAGGACGATGCGCCGACCGAAGTTACGCAACAGGGTGAAGTGCTCCTCGGCCAGAGCAGTGCCACACGTCGCCACGGCCCGCGGCACCCCGGCCTGGAAGAACCCGATGACATCGGTATAGCCCTCGCACACCACCACTTCGCCCCGGGCGATGACGTCGTGCTTGGCCCAGTTGAGCGCATACAGCGTGCGCCGCTTGGAGTAGATGGCCGACTCCTGTGAGTTCTTATACTTCGGCTCGGCCCGCTCGGGCAACGGCGCCCCCGCCCCGGGCGGAAGGACCCGGCCACCGAGAGCGACCGGACGGCCCGAGGGATCGCAGATCGGGAACAGCACGCGGGCCCGGAAGGCATCTTGGGCCCGGCCCCGCTTGTTGACGAAACCCAGCCCCGAGTCGGTCAGAACCCGATCCGACAATTTCAGCGCCCGGCTGAGCGCGTCCCAGTCATCGGGGGCCCAGCCCAGCCGGAAACGTCGCACCACGTCGCCGTCGTAGCCGCGGGAGCGGAGGTAGTCCCGGGCGGGGCCGGCATCAGGGGCGCGCAACAAACGCTCGTGGTACCAGACCACGGCCCGTTCCAACGCTTCGAGGAGCTCGACCCGCCGCTTGCGGTCCTTGCCCACTTCGGCGTCCTCATGGAGAGCCACGCCGGCCCGGTCGGCCAGCAGCCGCACGGCGTCGACGAAGTCGAGATGCTCCATCTCCCGTACGAAGGTGATGGCATCCCCCGAGGCCTGGCAGCCGAAGCAGTAGTAGAAGCCCTCTTCGGCGTTGACACTGAAGGATGGTGTCTTCTCCGTGTGGAACGGGCACAGGCCGGTCCAACGCCGGCCCACCCGCTTGAGCGCGGCGTGCTCGCCGATGAGGGCGACGATGTCGGTCTGGGCCCGGACCTGGGCCACGTCCTCGTCGGGTATGCCCACGCCTTGACGGTACCGCGGCTCTGTGCCATCGAAAGCCCCCGACGGAAGTGTGGTGCCGGACATTGGCACCCGTCCTGGCTCTTTGGGGCGAGAACCATCGAACTACTGCGGCATCCGGCCCGCAGGCGTCCGGTCGGCACCGAACCCGAAGCCCAAGGGAGTCTCAACCGGGGAGCACAGGCCCGCTCGGCCACTCGGCCGGGGGTCGGCCCATCCTCAGCTGGCCTTGGCCGCCTTACGCGACTTCTCCGATGACTTGGATCCGGCACCTGCGATCGGTCCGGCGACCACCGCCTCACCCGCCATCACGGCCTGGGCCGCCGCCAAGCGGGCCACCGGCACCCGGAACGGGGAACAACTCACGTAGTCGAGGCCGGCCCGATAGAACATGGCGATCGACTCGGGCTCGCCCCCGTGCTCGCCGCAGACCCCGACCTTCAGCGAAGGCCTGGTGGCCCGGCCCCGCTCCGTGCCCAGCCGGACCAACTCGCCGACGCCATCAGCGTCCACCACGTCGAATGGGTTCCGTGCCAGCAGCCCCAGATCCAGGTATGCGCTCATCATGCGCCCCTCCACGTCATCCCGGGAGAACCCGAACGTCATCTGGGTCAGGTCGTTGGTACCGAAGGAGAAGAAGTCGGCCACCTCGGCGATCTCTCCCGCCAACAGTGCGGCCCGGGGGGTCTCGATCATGGTCCCGATCGTCACCTCCAGCTTCCCCCTGCTCGGCCCCTTGGCCGCCGTGACGCCCTTGCTCGGTCGGGGTGCCTTCTCGGCCGTCACGTCGGCCACGGCCTCCTCGACCCAACTCCGGGCCAGGGCCAACTCCTCGCGGCTCACGGTCAGGGGGACCATGATCTCGACGATCGGGTGACCGCCGTCGACCACCCGCTGGCGGGCCGCCTCCATCAGGGCGCGCACCTGCATGGCGTAGAGGCCGGGCTTGACCACGCCGAGGCGCACCCCGCGCGTCCCGAGCATCGGGTTGGCTTCCTTCCACGAGAGGGCGGCGTCGTAGAGCCGACGCTCCTCGGGGGTCAGCCCGACGGTGGCGTCCTTGACGGCCATCTCCTCGGTGCTGGGGAGGAACTCGTGCAAGGGCGGGTCCAGCAGGCGCACCGTGACGGGCAACCCGTCCATGGCCGTCAGAATCGAGATGAAGTCCTCCCGTTGGACCTGGCGCAGCTCTTCCAATGCCGCCGTCTCCTCATCGGGAGAATCAGCCAGGATCATCCGTCGCACCACGGGTAGGCGATCCTCCCCGAGGAACATGTGCTCGGTCCGGCACAATCCGATCCCCTCCGCCCCCAACGAGCGGGCGTTGTCGGCATCCTCGCCGGTGTCGGCATTGGCCCGCACGGCCAAATGCCCGGCCCGGATGTCGTCGGCCCAGGACAGCACCGTGGCGAAGGCCGGGGGCGGTGATGCCGCGGTCAGCGGCACCTGCCCGGCCACCACGATGCCCGCGCCGCCGTCGAGGGAGACCCAGTCGCCCTCACCGAGCGTGGAGTCCCCCACCGTCACCGAATGGTCCGTCAGGCGGAGCGCCTCGGCCCCGACCACCGCCGGCTTGCCCCAGCCACGTGCCACGACGGCGGCGTGGCTGACCAGGCCACCCCGGGCCGTCAGGATCCCTTCGGAGGCCAACATCCCGTGCACGTCCTCGGGTGAGGTCTCGCTGCGCACCAGGACGACCTTCTCGCCCCGCTCGGCCGCGGCGGCGGCGTCGTCGGCCGTGAAGTAAATGCGGCCGACGGCCGCGCCCGGACTGGCTCCGAGGCCCTTGGCCCACACGGCGTAGCCCGAGCCGGCGAACTGTGGGTGCAGCACCGAGTCGAGGTGGTCCTCGGTGATCCGGGACACGGACTCGGCCCGTGAGATGCCGAGGTCGTTCGGTCGCACCATGTCCACCGCCATCTGCAGGGCGGCCACGCCGGTGCGCTTGCCCACGCGGGTCTGCAACATCCAGAGCTTGCCCTGGTCGATGGTAAACTCGGTGTCACACATGTCGAGGTAGT